>DCHX01000007.1:71202-141607 GCA_002315685.1 Ruminococcaceae bacterium UBA1741 | reverse complement strand
CACATCATTGACAAACCAACATTTTGTCAAAATACAACAAATAAGTTTTTGTGAAAAATACAAATGGTAAAGTTAAACCCCCTAACGAAAACATTAGGGGGAAATAAATTATTTCTTAAACAATTTAGAAAAGAATCCGCTATTTGCAGACCTTGAAGCATTAACAAATGACTTAATCACATTCTTGAATTCTTCATTAGTCTCCAAAGTATCTATCTTTAATAAAAATTCCTTTTTAGCCTTTTTATCCTTTGAAGAAATATAGGAAGATATATAATCCGAAAGGTTTGAATTTTCGCAAATCAGTAGATTTTTAAGCTCGTCGGAAACTTTTGAATTATAAATATCACAAGCAATAGCCAATGAAACATCTATTAGTTCATCATCAACAATTTGCTCGGCAAGCTTCGATGTAGCCTCGACAAATCTAATGCCGTCAAAGCTTAAATAATCCAAAGCCAAAAGGATTAAAAGTTTATTATTGTCGGCGGTAAGCTCATCAGTATCCTTTTTAAGATGAACCGCTGCCCCCTGTCTTACGGGTTTGCCCTCGATTTTTTCAAGGTATTCAAAAGCAGTCTTATTATTTCCGTGTTTTATTGAATCCAGTGCTTCAAAATACGAATTAAGTAGTACAAACTCTTTTGAATTCTTCAAAAAATCATATTTATTTGAAATCTCAAAAGCTTGATTTAAGCCGTCGGGATATTTCTTAACATCAAATACAGTCGGAAAAACCATTAAGGCGTTACTGCAAACAATATTATTTTCAAATTTATCAATAAATAATTTTGAAGACGGGATATTATCTTTTAATTCTTCAAGCTTTTCATAAGCCGAAATTAAAGTAAAGAAGGAGGGCTTTGTATCATTTGATATATTCTCACAAAGCATATCAAAGAATTTGTTTGATAAATCTTCACTTAAATCAGGCGAAACCTCCCAAATTTCATTAAAGGTATCGGTAATGCTTAAAATATCTTTCTTTGAAACCGCAAAAGCAAAATTCGAAAACAAATTATCCTCACAATTACCGCTAAACACCTTTGATGCAATTAAACTCTCACAAGTGCCGCACTTTGTACAAATAACGGCGCAAATTGATTTTTCGCATATTTTACTATCGGCATTAACAATATCGATAAAGTTTTGCTTAAAGTCATCTTTTCTTGAATCTTCAAGATATTTATCAATAATATCGGCAAGCTTTCGTGAAAGCGGGTCAGCATCGGCAAGTACATCGAAGAAAATTTGATAAAATTTATTTTTTTCGGCATCTGAAAACAACGAATAATATTTATCAATAAACCCAACTATTTCATCTTGAATACTTTGGGACCGTACTGTAAGAAGCAAGCGTTCCACAATATTAACCTTAACATCATCCGAAGCCATAGTAAAATAATTACTTAAAAATTCAAGAATTTGCTTTTGCAAAAATCCGCCGTAATACACACGGCAAATATTCTCGAAAATTATCTGCTTATTTTCATCATTTTCACTATCGAAATTGTTTTTAATAAATGTAAACAGTTTTTCACGCATAGTGTCGGTATGAATAAGAGCTAAAACCGTTTCCATAACAGTATGCCTTGTAACTTCAACAGCATTCGGGTATATTGAAGAAACCTTTGAAAAAACATTTTTGGGAATTGCTGTTTGAGTTTCGGGATAACGGGTTAAAAACTCCATAGATTTAGAACGGTATTCTTCGTTCAAAAACTCTTTATTTTTATCATATACACATATATAGTTGTAAACATCAACATCATTCTTCAAAACATTTCTATCTGAATAAAATCCGCCGAGAACCTTAAACAATAACACTAAATCGGTAATGTTTTTCAAAGTCGGTTTTTTAAGGGAATCGTTGTTTTGAATGGTAGTATCGCAAAAACGGAAAAATTCTTTGCGAATATCCTCTTTTGATATTAACTCGTAGAAGAAATCAACGACCATAGCATTAGCGGCAATATTTTCATCCGTAACGCCGGCAAAATCCTTGATATCCATTTTAAGAGTAATACCCTTTGAAGTAGGTGCAGAAGAATCCTCTTCAACCATACACTTTATTTTAATAGAATTAAACTTGTTGTAGTCGCTTGAATACGAAACGAACGAAAGAGATTCACGAATATGGTATGGAAACAAAAGCAAAACGGTATTAAGAAAAGATACCGACTTTTGCGAAAGCTCGTTCATAGGGGTATTAAAGCACAAAAAGAGCGACTTTGCTTTACCGCAGGAAATTGCGACAAGCGAATAAATAAGTCTTTTAATCATACCGTTGTCGTAATTTTCAAGTAAACACGGCAACGAATCAGCCTTTTGAGTAGGAATCGGTAAATCGGGACAATCGGTAATAGGCTTTGCATCAAAGGAAGAAAAATCAAAATTTGATAAGTCGTGCTTAAAACAATTAGTATTAAAAGCCGCATTGTCGCACGAACATAAATGTTCCTTTTTTTCTTTATCATTGAGCAAAAGAGTATGCGACATATATGAAGCACGCTCTCCCGTATAGTCGCGGGACAAATAAGAAATTGCAGTTTGCGCAAGTGTACCGTTTTGTGTTACTAATTGAATATAAACGGGCGAAAGCTGACCCATTTGGATCAGCTGTGTTTCTTCCTTTGCAAATTTAATTTCATTAACTACCGATAGTTCGTTTTTGATTTCTTCAAGATTTACACCCTCGGAAATTGCAAAAGTATCGCAACTATCCTCTTTGTTAAACATACTCATACGCGCGGGAACGCGTGAATAGAAATGTTGTTTTGCCATAAAAAGCTCCTTAGAAATTAAAACTAATCTGTACTCAAAGTCATAAGTTCTTGGATACTTGTTTGTCCACTAATAACAAGCTCTTTACCGGACTCCCAAAGCGGTTTCATACCGTTTTGAGTAGCCAATTTTCGTAAAGATTCAAGATCCATTTTAGCAGAAACGGCATTTTTCATTGCTTCGTTCATATACATAATTTCGTGAACGGCAACACGGCCTTTGTAACCGGTATTATTACAGAACTGACATCCCTGAGGACGGGAAATTGTAATAGGTTCGGTAAGACCGAGCATTTCCATTTCTTGAATGGTAGTCTTACCGCGCTTTTTACAAGCAGGACAAAGGCGTTTAAGCAAACGCTGGGCAATAACACCGCCCAAAGCATCACCTACAAGATAATCCTTAACACCCATATCTTCAAGACGAACAATAGCGCCGGGCGCATCGTTAGTATGGAGTGTACTGAAAACCAAGTGTCCGGTAATAGCGGCACGAACGGCAATTTCAGCGGTATCTTCATCACGAATTTCGCCTATCATAATAACATCAGGGTCTTGACGCAAAATAGAACGAAGTGCAGCGGAAAAAGTCATATTTGCTTTTACATTAACTTGTGTCTGATTTATACCATTCATAGTATATTCGACAGGGTCTTCAACCGTTACAATATTAACGGTAGGGTCGTTAATTTCTTTCAAGAAAGAATAAAGCGTTGTGGACTTACCGCATCCCGTAGGACCGGTCAAAAGAATGATACCGTGAGGCATTCTGAGCATTTTATCAATATATACACCCTCATCATCAGTAAAGCCCAAATCGGCACGTGTAAAGTGGAATGATGATTTATCAAGAATACGAATAACGAATTTTTCGCCGAAAACAGTAGGAAGGGTTGATACACGGAAATCGTACTCTTTACCGCCTACTACCATATTGATTCTTCCGTCTTGGGGAATACGGTGTTCGGCAATATCGAGTCCGGACATAATTTTAAGACGGGCACAAATAGCGTGGTACGATTCTATCGGAAATTCGGCTCTTTCCTGCAAGTCGCCGTCAATACGGTAACGAACCTTAACATTCTTTTCAAACGGCTCAATGTGAATATCACTTGCGCGGTACGGAATTGCCTCTTTAATAATCGAGTCAACAAGTCTAACCGAAGGATTGTTAATAACATCATCAGCATCGGAAACAGTATCAAGAATTTCCTGATAATTCTTAGAAAAAATCTCTTGGTCTTTTTCAGAATTAAGGTCATTAAGAGCCGAAGATGTAGATTGAACGGCGGCGATAGAGTCAATATAACGGTCGATTTCAATAGGCGGAGTTAAAACATAGTCAACGGGACCGGAATGACAAATAGCGATTGAAGAAATAGCATTACAATCAAGAGGCTTACCGGTTGCAACCAATAACACACCGTTACGGTCTATTGAAACGGGTATGAACTTGCTTTTTTTCATAAGTTCAAATGAAAACATAGAGAAAAGCTCTTCATCTATATCAAGCATATCAATTTGAACGCAAGGCATACAATGATATTCGCCTAATACTTCAAGTTCAGCCTGTTCGGTTGTGTACTCTTTTACAAGCAAATAATCTCTGACATTAGTGCCGAGCTTTTTTGACTCGGAAAGCACAACATCGGCATCTTTTTTCTTGATAATATGCTTGTAAACATAAAATTGCAGTAATTCTTCGTTGATGTTCATAAATTCACCTTAAATTATACCAAGTTCTCCATAATAGAAATCATCGGAGAGTAGATTGCGATAAACATAGTACCGACAAGTGCGCCTAAAATAATAAGCATAATCGGTTGTATTTTATTAGTAAGTGAATTGATTGAGGTGTCAACCTCTTCATCAAAAAACTCACTTGTTTTAACCAAAATAGAGTCAAGAGATGCAGTTCTTTCGCCGACAGCAATCATTTGAATTAAAATTTGCGGGAACAAATTATACTTTTCAAAAGCAACAGCTAACTTCGAGCCGTGTTTAATCTCTTCGGCAGCAGTAGCAAAACGAGCCTCAGCATCCTTATTGCCGATAACGATTTTAACAGCATCAAGAGCTTCAACAATATCAAGACCGCTTGTAAGCATTAAAGCGAACGCACGAGCGAAACGCGAAGCAATTAAGTTATACTGAACACCCTTGATAACGGGCAGTTTAAGCTTAAATTTATCATAAGCAAGTCTTCCCTTTTCGGTTTTGCCTATAATAACAAGAACGGATACTATAAGAACAACACCTGCAAGAATGTATAACCAATAAGCAAGAATAAAGTCGGAAATGCCGTATATAACCTTTGTAAGACCGGTAAGCGGAACTTCCAAAGAAGAAAGTGCATCACGGAAGGTAGGAATAACGAACACTAACATAAGTATAACGATACCGACAGTCATAAGAGCGAGCATAAGAGGATATGCCAACGCACTCTTTGTCTTACGCTTAACGGCAGCATCCTTTTCGTAGTAGTCGGACAACGACTTAAACACCTGGTCAAGCTTACCCGAAACCTCACCGACATAAACCATGTTACGGAAGAAATCAGGAAAAACCTTAGCGTGTTTTTCAAGAGCTTCGGACATAACAATACCCGATTTTACATCATCATATACGATTTGAATAATACCCTTAAAGAGAGAAGAAAAAGGTTGTTCTTTAAGTGCTTCCAAACAGTCAAGAACCGTCATACCTGCACTAAGCATTATTGAAAATTGACTGCAAAAGTTTGAAAGTTCGGGAATACTAACCTTACCTGTACCTAATGTAAAGAAAGCAGACGGAGTCTTGCCGGTATATACCGAGCAAGATAATAAGTATAGATTTTGTTTTGCAAGTTGAGTTGCAAGGTCTTTTTCGTCCTCAGCCAAAAAAGTTCCCGTAAATTTTTCCTTGTTGATATTAAGCGCCGTGTATTTGTACTGTTTCACTTAAAATGCACCCCTAAATAATATTTTAATAAGTAAATAAACTTATATAATACAAAATAATATATTCGCCAAACAAAATCGCAATAGCAAATCCTAACGATAAATACGGTCCGAAAGGAATTTGCTTATCGCCGTTTCTGATTGACTTTGAAAAAATAACAAAAATCGTTGCGATAACCGAGCCGATTAAGAGAGCTAATAAAAGCTTTTGCCAACCGAGCAGTAAGCCCATAACACCGACAAGCTTTATATCTCCCCCGCCCATAACCTCGGTGCCTTTGATTTTAGTACCGATAACCGAAATAAGAAAAAACAAAAGAAAGCCCGAAAGACCGCCGATTATTTGAGAAATAGCAGTATCGTAATTCTTAAAAACAAAATTATAAGTTAAAAGAATAAGCGATAGCCCCAAAATCATTATTTGAAAACGGTCGGGTATAATCATATTCTCAATGTCAATAAAACAAACACAAATAAGAATAGAAAGCGTGATGGCGGAAATTACCGCAAATAGAATATTTTTATCCCAAAAAATCAATACCGAAGCTACCCAAAGCAGCATATTAAGTATTTCTACCGCCGTATAACGAAACGGAATATGAACTTTACAGTTACGGCATTTACCACCCAAAAGCGTATAAGACAATACAGGAATATTATCATACCACTTAATCGGAGTATTACATTTAGGACAATGCGACGCAGGTTTTGAAACACTCATACCAAGCGGTACACGGTATATAACAACATTTAAGAAACTACCGATACAAAGTCCGTAAAGTGCCGTCATCACATATAATACAACAATATAAAAAGTATCCATAATAATTAAAGCATAAAGGTATTTGTCTTGTTCATTTGACTCGAATATAAACCACCGTACAGTTCAAGTGAGCTGATAATCTTTTCACTTATACCGTTTTTGTCAAATGGTAAAAACTCAATACCGTTCTCCGCACTTTCAAAATTAACCTTATCATAAAGAAAATCAAGTTCATTCGGCATATTTACATAAACAGCCTTAGGATTACCCTGCATAATGAGCTTATCGTTAGAGGCAATTAAATTAAGCGCCCATTTAACAAAAATACGGAAATTCTCATAGGCAATATCATCATCATTGTTAGGAATAGGCCTTTGCATAAATTTAGGTAGTTTACGGGGCTGTTTTTTAGGTAAAGATTTAATATTAACGGGTGCGGAAGATGTAGGATCGGGAGTTGTTCCCTCTTCCTCTCCGAACATTGCGTCAAGTGCGGAATCTTCCGAGTCCTCTTCGTTTTCATCATTACTCATAGTTGTAAGTTGCTTTGCTTTCGCCTTTTCCTTTGAGTTAAGTACCGCAAGCTCGGCAACGCTATGCTCAAATAACATATCCTCTTGAACAAGCTTCGGCTTTATTAAATTCGAATAGCCGAAAGGCAGTGGGAAAAATCCGGTAGCACGGCCGTTTGCAACAAAGACAAATGTCGAGGATTCAAGCTTCAAATCAAGATACAAATAAGATTCGGATTTAAGTTGTTGTGATAAAGCACCGATAGCGTTTATCAAAGCATTAGAGTAAAATGTAATACCGTTAGGTACAAGTCCGCCTTCTGTAAAGGATTGAGTAATCTTTCTTACAGTCTTATTATTTATCGCAGTAAGCGAATAAGTAGCAAGTTGTTTAGATTGAGTAGCCAAAAACTTATTAACGGTAAGTTGAGAAAGATTTTTGTATAATCCGTTAATTGTAGCATTAACAGCCTCTTCATTCTTTCTGCGGTTAATATTAGGAACATTAACGGTATTTACACAAACGGCATTATCGGGAAGAATAACGGTTACAAAGCAATCTTCTTTCGCCATCGAGAAAGACGCAAGATTTTTAACGCAATTAGTAAGCTCGCCGTAAAACTCGTCAGAATAAAGCTTAGAAGAAAATTCAACCGACTTATAAACGATAGTATTTTTATCAAAATTCTCAATCGAATAAAATTCTACTGATTTCTTAAAAGGATTAACGGCAACGGAAATTGCGTTTTTTGTCTTTATTTTATCATTTACCTGAAACGATGGCTGAAAAGGGATTTTCATTCTTTGACCTTCTCCTTAAAACGAAATAAAAAATACACCTAAACATAATAAACCCAATGTATAGTATATTAGACATAATACCACTATTCTTCGTGGTAGTCAAGTAAATAAATGCTAAATTACAAAAATAAATTTTTTGAAAGCAAAGAAAGATTAACACATACAAAAACACCCCACGAATGTGGGGTGTTAAGGTTTTAAGTTTATGTGTTAAAATTATTTAATTTTAACAGTAACACCGGTCTTAGAAAGGTCAGACTGTGTATCAGAACTTAAAGTAGGAGTCTTGCTGTAAGTGGTAGGTGCAGTACCCTTAGTTGTAGCGCCAAGAGCATTGCCGGTGTACTCAGCATAGTAACCGTCTTTTACAAAGAGGTAATCAGTTGAGCCCATAGAAGCAGCATCTTCATCAGCTAAAACGATTTCAAGAGCGTTCTTGAAAGCAGAAGTAGCAGCTGACTTCTTAGACTTGTTGATTACAGAGCTGAAAGTCGGGATAAGAACAGCAGCGAGGATTGCGATAACAGCAATAACGATTACGAGTTCTACGATAGTAAAACCTTTTTTGTTGAACTTTTTCATAGTGAATAGTTCCTTTCTTAAATAAATTTTTTATTAAGTAGGAAGCAAGTAATCAACTTGCTTTCCTTACCTTACAACGAGAGTATAACATATTATACCTGACAAACCCCTGACAAAAATAAAAAATTTCAAAAAATTTTTTTAATTTTTTTGAAGCACCCTAAATAGTATGCAAAAAAGTTAAAAAATAGGCATATACAAATTAAAAAATTATTCATATAATAATGCCAAAGTATCCTCCGCCCAAGAATATTGCGACATATATTCGCCCGTAAATTTATTTTTTGCCTTTTGGTCGCCGTCTAAATATTTATAATAGTCGCAGTCAATTTGTTGCGTGTTAATCGAGTAATTATAGTTTTGCCTAATAAACAGCTCGGGAAATCCCGATTCGGTAAGGGTATTTTTCAAATCGGCAATAAGCTTATAAAGATACAAAACATTCTTTTCAAAATCGTCGCTGTCTTCCCATAAAACGGCGCACATTTCTTTTGCGGTTACACTTGCTCCCCTACGGTCAATTAAATAAGCAAAAACTTCCTTTGATTTTTTACGGGAAAAAGAAAGAGATTTACCGTCTTTCAGCACATCAAATGTACCAAAGCAATTAACGGTAAGCTTATCGGTTTTACCGCCTTTTTTAACAACTACATCAAGTTCTTTTTGAATAGCATCGGGAGTAACGGGTTTCAGAACATAGCCCGATGCGTGAAGCTGCATCGCATCATAAGCATATTCCTTATGACCGGTACAAAAAATAATAGGTAGGTCGGGATAAAGCGTTTTAAGTTTATCTGCAAGTTCAATGCCGGTAGAGCCTCTTAGTTGAACATCAAGAAAGGCAATGTCGGGCTTGTTTTCTTTTGCCCACTCAAAAGCCTTTGAAGAAAACCGAAATTGCACAATCTCGGTTATATCGTCAGAAGCGGAAACCGAACGGACAAGCTCGGCAAGCAAAGGTGCTTCATCGTCAACACAAAGCGCCAACATAAGTTACCCTCCTTTTATTTAATAGGAATACGAATAAGCGAAGTAGTACCCACATTCACTTTACTCTTAACAAATAATTCTCCCTCGCAAAGCATTTGAAGACGGCTTTCAACATTTTGAATACCGATATGATTTTTGCCGTCGTTCTTCTCAATTTTGTCAAAGCCTACGCCGTCATCTTCAACCTCAACATAATAATATCTCGTATCTTGGTATGTAAGAACGCTTACCGAGCCACCCTCTTCTCTACCCATAAGGCCGTGAGAAATAGCATTTTCAACAAGCGGTTGAATAGAAAGACTCGGAATCATAAAATCGGTTGATTTAATTTCAATATTGAAATTTACATCGGGGAAACGCTCTTTTTCGATTTCTACATAATTTTTAAGATGTGATATTTCTTCACTTATCGGTATAAGTGTCTTGTTAGCCATTTCACTGAAATTGTTGCGAAGGTAACTTGAAAACTTAACCAACAAATCACGGGCTTTTTCGGGCTCGTCATAGCACATACTCGAAACCGAACCTAATGTGTTATAAATAAAATGCGGATTTATTTGGAGTAAAAGTGAATTTATTTTTGATTCGGCAAGCTCACGGTGTTTTTGGGCAAGCTGTCTTTCACGAAGTATATACAAATTACTGTAAATATAGAACACAGACACAAACGAGAATATAGGATTAAAGGTGTAATTGAATTTCTTTTGCATAAAATAACTGCAAATATAAGGTAGTAAAGTATATGAAATAAGAATTATTTTATTATTAAGTGTAGTCTTTTGAAGAATAATAAATACCGTACACAAAATAAAAATAATTGTAGGTATAATCATACTGATATAATATGTGTCAAGATTTTTCACATATACGCCGTTTGAATTAACCGTAAAGTAATAATCGCCGAAGATATTACCGAAAACCATTAAAACGGCAATAATAGTCAAAACTATTACGGCAATAGACCAAGGTTTTACTTTTCGTACCGCATTAGGTGCCGTAAACGCTAATAAAAACAGCCAAAAAACATAGGACATTGCAATAGGACAAAGGTAATAAAGCAAATTAAGAGTGTAACAGAAACCGGCGTATTCGGAATGTCCCGAAACTAATAAAATTGCCGCATCAAGATAGTTATAAACGGAATTTACAACTAAAACTAACAAAAAAGCCGTAGATATTCTATCAAGCTTTCCAGCCTGCAAGCAACTCCAATACATAAAAATATTCATAATAAGCGTTACGCAGTTCAATACAATGTTCATAATGCTCATTTGTTCCATTGAAAACAAGTCAAACATCTTACAGAAAAAAATGATAGAAATTAAAAAGGCAAGTTGCACAAACACAACGCCCGAGACACATTCTTTCCATATTTTTTTAATAATTTTATCATTAGATTGCATCAAATCCCCCCATACGACAAATTATAACATATTTTCCTATTTTTTCAAGTAATTTTTAACATAAGTAATTACTTTCCAAGTCGAGCATATTTTACCTTTAATATTTAAGCTTCAAAAGCACAAAATATTTTTGCAAACGCAGATAAGATATATGAGGGGTGAAAAAGTATGGCTAAGAATTCAGCTGCTAAAAGTGCTCTTAATCGTTTCAAGATGGAAGCTGCTAACGAAGTTGGTGTAAACCTCAAAGACGGTTACAACGGTGATCTTACTTCAAAGCAAGCAGGTTCGGTAGGCGGTCAGATGGTTAAAAAGATGATCGAATCTTACGAAAACAGTATGAAGTAATTTTAAGACCTTTATTTATAAAGCGCCTACCGGTAGTAACCGATAGGTGCTTTTTTAAGAAAAGTGATTATTATTTTTTATTTTTGTGCATAATATATTTGCATAAAAATTTAAGAGGTGAAATTTGTGTTTGATAAGATTTGTCTTGCATTATCAATAATCGGCTCTCTAAACTGGGGTTTGGTTGGTCTTTTCCAATTTGACCTTGTCGCTTGGATTTTCGGCGGAAGTGATACAATTTTAGCAAGAATAATTTATACCGTAATTGCTCTTGCGGGTGTTTGGTGTATTTCGCTTTTATGGAGAAACGAAGACGAAACGGTTATTGCACATTAAAGAAAGATGGTCGGAAATTCCGGCCATCTTTTAGTTTATACATATTATTGCTTATTAAAAACAAACTCGTCGTCAGAAAAGTCGCAAACTACTTTGTCGTTGTTTACAATACTTCCGTCAAGTATTTTTTCGCTTAAAGCATCCTCAATTTTCGTTGCGATTACTCTTCTGAGCGGTCTTGCGCCGTATATCGGGTCAAAACCAATATCAGACAAGCGGTTTAGGGCGTTTTCGGAAAACTCTACGGATATTTGCAGTGAATTCAGTCTGTCATTTAACGAGCTTAGCATATTTCGGGCAATTTGCTTTATTTCCTCTTTTTTAAGTTTGCTAAACACTATAATGTCATCAACACGATTTATAAATTCAGGTCTAAATGAGCCTTTAAGTTCATTTAGCACCTTTTCTTTAACATCGGTATTGTCGCTTTCTTCGATTTGGTCGCCGAATCCGAACGAAATTCGTTTTTCGGTCAAAAGCCTTGCACCGATATTTGAAGTCATAATAATAATCGTATTTTTGAAATTAACTGTTCTGCCCTGAGAATCGGTCAAAATACCGTCTTCAAGAATTTGAAGGAGTATATTGAATACATCAGGATGCGCTTTTTCGATTTCGTCAAACAAAATTACCGAATAGGGCTTTCTTCTTACCTTTTCGGTAAGCTGACCTCCCTCCTCAAAGCCAACATATCCCGGAGGAGAGCCGACAAGTCTTGATACTGTGTGTTTTTCCATATATTCGGACATATCAAGTCTAATCATCATATCTTCGCTACCGAACATAGAAACCGCAAGTGCTTTACAAAGCTCGGTCTTGCCTACACCCGTAGGTCCTAAGAAAATAAACGAGCCTATCGGTCTATTAGGGTCTTTAAGTCCTACCCTACCTCGCCTAATTGCCTTTGCAACAGCGGTTACCGCCTCATTTTGTCCTATTATACGGTTATGGAGTTCATCTTCAAGACCTAAAAGTCTTTCGCTTTCCTCTTTTGTCAGATTAGAAACGGGAATACCTGTTGACGAGGAAACAATTTCGGCGATACTTTCTTCGCTGACGCAACCGGAGGTATGAACATTATCGCTTTTCCACTTCGTTTTAATCGCATCACGCTTTGATTTTAAGGAGTTTTCTTCATCACGAAGCTTTGCCGCACGCTCGAACTCTTGTGAGTTTATAGCTTCTTCCTTTTCGGCATCAATAGAGCTTATCTTGTCCTCAATTATTTTAAGCTCATCGGGAGCCTTTGTTGAGGAAAGTCTGACTCTTGAAGAAGCTTCATCAATAAGGTCAATGGCTTTATCGGGTAAAAATCTATCGGTTATATATCTTGAAGAAAGCTTTACAGCCGCCTCGATAGCACTATCGGTTATTGTAACATTGTGGTGAGCCTCATACTTATCTTTAAGCCCTTTAAGGATTTTTATTGAGTCATCTATTGAAGGCTCGTCAACCTGCAACGGCTGAAAACGGCGTTCAAGCGCAGGGTCTTTTTCAATATTTTTACGGTATTCACTTATAGTTGTAGCACCTATTAACTGAAAATCCCCTCTTGCCAAAGACGGTTTCAAAATATTTGCGGCATCGGTAGAGCCTTCGGCAGAACCGGCACCTATAATTGTATGAACTTCATCAATAAATAAAATTATATTATCGGATTTTACCGCCTCATCAATTACGGCTTTTATTCTTTCCTCGAAATCGCCTCTGTATTTCGTACCGGCTACCATACCGGTAAGATTTAGAGATAACAGCCGTTTATTAAGCAATGCCTCCGGCACATCGCCGTCAACGATTTTTTGTGCAAGTCCCTCAACAACAGCCGTTTTTCCGACACCAGGTTCTCCGATTAAACAGGGGTTGTTTTTAGTTCTTCTGCAAAGAATTTGTATTATTCTTTCAATTTCTTTTTCACGGCCGATAACAGGGTCTATTTTACCCTTTTTAGCCTCTTGTGTTAAATCTATACTGTATTTATCAATATTGTCGGTTTTTTTGCTTTCTTTACCTTTCGGCGAGGAGTAATGGCTTGTTTCACCGTCAAATCCGAATGATTCTATTAAATCTTGGGTCAAATTGCCGACATCTACCGATAGTTCACTGATAAACCTTATAGCATAGCTATCGGTATCACTTAAAATACCTATAAGCAAATATTCGGTACCGACATATTTTTTACCGATATTATTGCATCCGGCAATAGAAACCTCAATGGCTCTTTTAGCTCTTGGGGTAAAGTGGTCGGGAGTTAGTTTTGTAGGCGTGCCCACACCGATTTCTTTTTCAATTCTTTCACGCACTTTTTCGGCTGTAAGTCCCTTGGAAGTAAGCGCTTCGTAAGCCACACCGCTACCTACCATCAAAATACCGAGTAGCAAATGTTCGCTTCCGACATAGGTATGTCCCATTTCCTCAGCACAACTAATAGCATTATTTAATGCTTCGTTTGCTTTTTCCGTAAAACCGTTAAAATTGTACTTCATAAAAATTCACCTGAATTTATGATAAATATTCTCTAATCATTTCCGCTCTTTTAATATCACGCTCATTCGGAGTTAAATCTCCGTATTTTGACATTAACATTGAGGGTTGACCTTCAACAAAAAGCTTCATAGGAAGTATGTTGTCTTTAATAATTGATGATGATATACCCAAAAGGACATTGCTTAAATGCTCCATCATTTCTTCGCTTGAAATAATACGGGCACCTTTCAGTATTGCAAGTGAACGCATACACTTATCTTCGAGCTTTATCATATCAATAAGCTCTAAACAAGCCTTTTCTTTTTCTATCAGTTGCTTTACGATAGATTTCAAATTATCCATTGCATTTTGTTCGGTGATACCGAGTGTAATTTGATTTGAAATCTGATATAAAGAAGATACCGCCTTACTACCCTCGCCATACATTCCTCTTACGGTAAATCCGATTTTATTTATTGAATCCGCAAGATACGAAATCCTACCCGTTGCCTCTAATAACGGCAAGTGCATCATTACCGATACTCTAAGACCTGTACCTAAATTAGTAGGACATTCGGTTAAAAATCCAAGCCGTTCATCATAAGCAATCGGAAGGCAACTAATAATTGCATTATCAACCTCTTTGGCGATTTTATAAGTATCGTCAATGTCAAATCCCGATTTTAAGACCTGTATCCTGATATGGTCTTCCTCGCCTATCATTACCGAAATGCTTTCATCATTTGATATAATTATTGACCTATTTTTAGGATTTGAAGCAAAATCTTTACTAATTATATGCCGCTCTACCATTGAATATCTTTCAATCTCGGGAATATCGCTCATATAAATAAATTTGAGTTCTTTCAACAGCTTATTATCACTGTTATCAATAACCGATTTGATTTTTTTGTTTAATTCAAGCTTTTTGTCGTCATCCATTCTTGAAGGAAAAGGAAATTCTTTAATATTTCTCGCGAATCTTACACGGGTACTTATAATAATACCGTTGTTATCACAAGCATCATTAAACCAATAGCCCATAATTATTCTTTCCTTTCTGATTCTTTGATTTTATCTCTGATTTCAGCCGCTTCCTCAAAGCGTTCCTCTTTTATTAAGATTTTTAATTTTTCTTTAAGTTTATTTATATCATCATTTTTGTTTTCAAAATGGGCGTTAAGGTTATCAGTCGCAATATGTTTCGTGCTACCGTGGATTCTCTTAATATAAGGCAATAATTCTTCAAAAAAAGTCTTGTAACATTCACCGCAACCGACTTTTCCGTTATTCGCAATTTCCTGAAAGGTTGTACCGCAAAGAGAACACTTTTTTATATTCTTTTTTTGTGTATCAATAAATTTTTCGTCATCAAAAACCGAAAGTAGCATATCTGCAATATTTGTAGGCTTGTATGACGAAATACCCTCATACATAGCACATTCGCCACATAAATGAGTATTAGTAACCTGACCGTTAATTACGGTTTTAATGTGAGTTGTAGCTACATTTTTCTTGCACTTATCGCAAAGCATAAAATCATCCCTTTATAATAATACCAAAAACATTTCTTTAAGTATTGCCGCACGAAGAAAATCTCTGCCTTCAACGGCTACTGCACGCATAACATTATTAGAAACCGCCGCAGCCATAATTTTAGCATTTTCTTTATCAATAAGAGCGGTTTCAACACAGTTTTCTATTAAAACCCTTGTACTTAAAGAATCTATTGAATCGCCTATTGAATTTATTATATGCATTATAGCGGAAGAATGATTCATTACTACCCTTTTAATTCTTATATATCCGCCTCCGCCACGACGGCTGTCGATAATATATCCGTGTTCAGGAGTAAATCTTGACGATAAAACATAGTTGATTTGACTCGGTGCACAACCTATTAAATTCGCAAATTCGTTTCTTTGAATTTCGGCAGTGCTTTGTTCGGATTCGTTTAACATTCTAATTATTTCTTCGGTTATTAAGTCGCTGATTTTCATACACCCACACCTTTTTGACCTTCTTTGACCTTTATTATAATACCTTTTTTGAAAAAGTCAATACTATTAGAATAAAAAAATGCCGTAAGCAATAATTACTCACGGCATAAATAATGTTAAATTACATCTTATTCAAGTTTGATTTTAGATTTTCAAGCTGTTCTTTAAGCTCTTTCGGGAGTCTGTCGCCGAACTTTTTATAGTGTTCTTCAATTTCGGCAGCCTCTTTTGTCCAAACATCCTTATCAACTTCAAGAATTGATTTAAGAGTATCAATATCCATATCAAGGTCAGTAAGGTCAATATCCTCAGGCTTCGGAACATAACCGATAGCAGTTTCAACGGCATCAGCCTTGCCTTCACATCTATCAACTATCCAGTTAAGAACTCTTGCGTTGTCGCCGTAGCCAGGCCACAAGAAGTTACCGTCATCATCAGTACGGAACCAGTTGACATTGAAGATTTTAGGAGCCTTATCGCCTAACTTCTCGCCCATTTCAAGCCAATGAGCAAAGTAGTCGCCCATATGGTATCCGCAGAAAGGAAGCATAGCCATAGGATCACGGCGAACAACACCAACGGCACCGGCAGC
Source organism: Ruminococcaceae bacterium UBA1741 (assembly GCA_002315685.1). Taxonomy (GTDB): domain Bacteria; phylum Bacillota; class Clostridia; order Oscillospirales; family Acutalibacteraceae; genus UBA737. The sequence goes on along the minus strand of DCHX01000007.1, from coordinate 125,092 downwards.
AGCGGCGGTAGTTTCAGAAGCCATAGCGGAACCTACAAATACGCCGTTTACCCAATCCTTAGATTGATATACAAGCGGAGTACATTTAGCGCGTCTTCCGCCGAAGATAATAGCAGAAATCGGAACGCCCTGACCTTTATCAAATTCATCGGAAATGCAAGGACAATTCTTTGCAGGAGCGGTAAAGCGTGAGTTAGGATGCGCACCGGAGGTTGCAACCTTATTAGCTTTGTCATACTTGGTATAATCCCAAGGTTCGCCCTTCCAGTTAAGAGCATTCTTCGGAGGATTATTGTCAAGTCCTTCCCACCAAACAGTATTATCATCAAGATTTAAGCAAACATTAGTAAAGATTGTATTCTTCTTTGTAGATTCGAGAGCATTAAAGTTAGAATGAGCATTTGTGCCGGGAGCAACACCGAAGAAACCGTTTTCGGGGTTAATTGCATAAAGTCTTCCGTCGGGACCTATCTTCATCCAAGCAATATCATCGCCTACCGTCCAAACCTTATAGCCTTTTTTATGAAGATATTCAGGCGGAATAAGCATAGCAAGGTTTGTTTTACCGCAAGCGGACGGGAAAGCAGCAGCAACATACTTAATTTCGCCCTTTGGATTTTGAAGACCTAAAATAAGCATATGTTCAGCCATCCAGCCCTCTTTCCAACCTTGGTAAGAAGCAATACGCAAAGCAAAACACTTTTTACCCAAAAGCACATTACCGCCGTAAGCAGAGTTTACCGAAATGATAGTGTTATCCTCGGGGAAATGGCAAATATAACGGTTTTCAGGGTCAACATCACATTTAGCGTGTAAGCCTCTAACCCAATCGTTGCTATCGCCTAACACTTTAAGAACCTCATTGCCTACTCTTGTCATAATCGACATATTAAGAACAACATAGATAGAGTCGGTAATTTCGATACCGATTTTTGCAAGCGGAGAACCGACAGGACCCATTGAATAAGGGATAATATACATAGTTCTACCCTTATAGCTACCTCTTGCAATATTATAAAGCTTTTCATACATTTCTTTCGGATCGCACCAGTTATTTGTAGGACCGGCATTATCCTTGTCGCTTGTGCAAATAAAAGTTCTGTCTTCTACACGGGCAACATCATTAGGTTTAGTTCTGTGAAGATAACAACCCGGGAGTTTTTCTTCATTAAGTTTAAGCATTTCGCCGGTAGCAACAGCCTCTTTACGAAGCTCATCAAGTTGTGATTCACTACCGTCAATCCACATTACTTTGTCGGGATTTAGAAGTGCTTTCATCTCATCAAGCCACTTGATAACAGTCTTGTTTTCAGTCATTGTAAATATCTCCTTATATAGTACGGGCAAGAAAACCCAAATTTTCACCACATACATTATAATACCCAAAAAAGTAAATGTCAACAAATTATTGTTATTTTTTTATCAAAAATTTAATTTATTATTTCCGTAAATTATTTAGATTATTATCCGTTTATAAAAGGCAAAGAGCAGTCGATATTTCGACCGCTCTTTTTCATAATAATGGTTTATTATTTTACAACAATATTTACAAGGCGCTTCGGGACATAAAGTTCTTTAATAACCGTTTTACCTTCAATAGCTTCAATAACCGCTTTTTCACTCTTTGCAAGAGAAATTGCATCATCGTTTGAAACATCTGCGGGAACGCTTATTCTCGCTCTGATTTTACCGTTAATTTGAACGGCAATTTCTACCGAAGAATCCGTACATTTGGTTTCGTCATATTCAGGCCATTTTGCTTGATTCAACATTCCATCAAATCCGCACATTTCCCAAAGTTCTTCGGTAATATGCGGTGCAAAAGGATTAAGCAAGGTGATATAGGTCTTAAACTCTGCCCTATTGACATTACCAACCGAAGAAATAGAATTAAGCAACGACATCAAAGATGCAATAGCGGTATTCATTTTAAGATTTTCAATATCTTCGGTTACTTTCTTTATTGTCTTATGGAATTCGGTTTCAAGCTCTTTTCTGTAAGTATCGCCATCAATAAGCTTTTCCGAAAGATTAAATACCTTTTCAAGATAACGCTTACTACCCTTAATTGAATCTTGACTCCAAGGAGCAGCCTTTTCAAAGTCGCCGATAAACATTTCATAAACACGCATAGTATCAGCGCCGTAATCACGAATAATATCATCGGGATTTATTACATTTCCTCTCGATTTTGACATCTTTTCGCCATTCTCGCCCAAAATCATACCGTGGCTTGTTCTTTTAGCGTATGGCTCACGGTTGGGAACAACACCAATGTCGTATAAAAACTGATGCCAGAAACGGCTATACAAGAGGTGAAGCGTAGTATGCTCCATACCGCCGTTGTACCAGTCAACACTCTCCCAATATTCAAGTGCTTCCTTAGACGCTAATTCTTTATCATTATTCGGATCGCAATAGCGTAAAAAGTACCAAGAGGAGCCTGCCCATTGAGGCATTGTATCGGTTTCTCTTTTTGCAGGTCCACCGCAATTAGGACAGGTAGTATTTACCCAATCGGTAATTTTAGCAAGAGGAGATTCGCCGTTATCGGTAGGCTCATAAGAGTCAACATTAGGTAAAGTAAGAGGCAATTCACTTTCGGAAATAGGCACATATCCGCATTTATCACAATGCACCATAGGAATCGGCTCACCCCAATAACGCTGACGTGAAAACACCCAGTCACGAAGCTTAAAGTTAGTCTTTCTTTCGCCTATTCCCTTTTCGGATAACCATTCTTGCATTTTAACCTTTGCTTCATCAACGGTTAAACCGTTAAGGAAATCCGAATTAACCATAACACCCTTGTTACAGTCGGTAAAAGGTTCTTTTTCTATATCTCCGCCTGCAACAACCTCAACCATCGGGATATTAAATTTCTTTGCAAATTCATAGTCGCGGGTATCGTGCGCGGGAACAGCCATAATAGCACCCGTACCGTAAGAAATAAGAACATAATCCGAAATGTAAATCGGGATTTCCTTATTGTTTACAGGGTTAATTGCCATAACACCTTCAAGCTTAACACCTGTTTTATCTTTTGCCATTTCGGTTCTTTCGAAATCCGACTTTTTAGCCGCCTCGTCCTTATAAACCTTAACAGCATCAAAATTAGTTATTTTATCAGCCCATTTTTCAATTAAAGGATGTTCAGGCGACATAACGGTATATGTAGCACCGAACAAAGTATCGGCACGGGTAGTAAAAATCTCAAACTCATCGCCGAGTGTGGTTTTGAATTTAAGCTGTGTGCCGTAAGAACGACCTATCCAGTTGCGTTGTTGAGTTTTAACTCTATCAATAAAGTCAACCTCATCAAGCCCTTCAAGAAGCTTATCCGCATAAGCGGTAATTTTAAGCATCCATTGGCTCTTATCCTTATGAACAACCTCGCTACCGCAACGCTCACAAACACCGTTCACTACCTCTTCGTTTGCAAGAACACACTTACAAGAGGTACACCAGTTTACAGACATCTGCTTTTTATAGGCAAGGCCGTTTTTATAAAGCTGTAAGAAAATCCATTGCGTCCACTTGTAATATGACGGGTCGGTAGTATTTATTTCCCTATCCCAGTCAAAAGAAAAACCTAAGGATTTTAATTGTCTTTTGAAGTTTTCAACATTGTTCTTTGTTACAACCGAGGGATGAATATGATTTTTTATAGCGAAATTTTCGGTAGGCAAACCGAAAGCATCCCAACCCATAGGATACAAAACATTAAAGCCCTGCAAACGCTTTTTACGAGCGACAATATCAAGAGCCGTATATGAACGAGGATGACCTACATGAAGTCCCTGACCTGACGGATACGGAAATTCAACAAGTCCGTAAAACTTCGGTAAAGTATAATCGTCCTTTGCAGCAAAGGTCTTGTTATCGTCCCAAATCTTCTGCCATTTATTTTCGATAGCACTGTAATCGTATTTCATTTTAATCACCTTGTTCTTCTTTCAAAATTGTATCTAAACCGACTTCCTCGGCATCGCTCCATATTTTATCAAGATTATAGAACTCTCGACTGTCGGGAGTAAAAATATGAACGATAACCGAAGAATAATCAAGAATTATCCAACCGGTAGTTTTACCTTCTATATGATGAGGCGAAAGGCCGGCACTACGGAGCTTTTCTTCTACCTCATCGGCAAGAGAACGAACATGCGTAGAAGAAGTCGCAGTTGCTATTATAAAGTATTCAGTTAAAACTGTCAAATCTTCAACCCTTAAAACCTTTAAGTCGCGTGCTTTTTTAACATTAAGCGAGTTGGCGGCAATATCAATTATTTTAGCATTTTCCATCAATCTATCTCCTTTAACATTGTTTCGTTATATGCTGAAATTGTGTCTAAATGAATGGCACATTTCTTTTGAGCCAATTCATTTACAGTATATACAAGCGCATATTTATAGGCCTTGTCAAGCGAGTCGTCCACAAGAGTGCGCATTACATCAATATCATCATAATCTCTATCAAGGGAACAAAAATCCGCAAGATAAAGAATTTTAGATAATAAGGAAAGGTTTGATTTTGCGGTAGTATGATACCGAACGGCATCAAAAATCTCCTCATCATCAATTAAAAGGACATTTTTAATATAATAGGCACCCGAAATTGCATGCCATAGTTTTTCGGTGCTTTTCTCAATTTCATTCAAATCGACATTAAAGGTTTCAAAAATCTTGTGATGTTCTTCGTATGTGGCATTTTTCGTAATATCATGTAAAAGTCCGCATAAATAGGCTTTTTCACTATCGGCACCGTACTTAACCGCAAGTCTGTATGCTTCATCGGCAACACAAAGAGAATGATAGTACCTTTTCTCGTTAAGTTTCTCTTTTAATATCTTCTTATAAATTTCGTATTCATTGTGCATCGTAAATTCCCTTTGAAATAATATATTCGTATATTTTTTTAGGTAATAAATCCTTACTAAGCGTTTCTCTAAAATGCGAGGATGAAACAGAAGGAATATCGTGATCTACCAAAACAATATTTGCCCCTAATTCAGTCATTTTATCGTAATCTCTTTTAAGATTTGACATATCCGGACGGTCAAACGCAATAAAAGCAGTAAGCTTTATAAGATTATCAAAATCATACCATCTGTCAAGCATTTCTATCATATCTCCTCCGCAAGCAAAATAAAACTCGTCATCGGGATATAATTCTTTTAACCGCTTTATTGTATTTATTGTGTAGCTTTTGCCCTTGTTTTCGATTTCAATAGTTGATACATAAGCCTTATCAAAATCCTCACAAGCAATTTTACACATATTTATTCTGTCTTCATTCGATGCCAAAAAATCAACATCTTTATGTGGCGGTAAACTATCGGGAATAACAATTACCCTATCAATATATTTAAGTTCACATACAGCTTTCAGCATTTCATAATGTCCGATATGAAAGGGATTAAAGGTTCCACCTAAAATAGCGGTATTCATATTATTTTACCAATTTAATTGTTTTTTCTTTTGACTGTCTAAATAAAATAAACTTTGAGCCGATTACCTGAACTACATCCGCATTAACCTTACTTGCAATAAATTCAGCGGTTTCTCTCGTGGTTTCGGGTGCAGTTTCAAGTCGGCGAAGTTTAATTAACTCTCGTGCCTCCAAAGCATCGTCAACCTGCTTGATAGTTTGTTCCGATATTCCGGATTTTCCAACCTGTAAAATGGTTTCAAATCCGTTTGCCATTCCACGAAGCTGTGCTCTTTGTCTTGAATTCAACATATTATTCCTCACAAATATTTTTTAAGTTCTTCTTTGAATAGTTTAAGGGATTTTCCTCTATGACTTAATCTATCCTTTTCTTCGGGTGTTATTAAAGAAAAATAACCCGTTTCGCCGATAAATAATGGGTCATATCCAAAACCGCCGTCGCCTTTTGGCTCGGTTGCAATATGTCCGTAACATTCGCCGCGAACCGTAAACTCCCTACCGTCAGGAAAAACACACGCAATAGAAGAAACATATTTACCCGTTCTTTTTTCAAAAGGTACACCTTTAAGCTCAGATAATAATTTTTCGTTATTTTTAATATCATCGCAAGGCTCACCCGCATATCTTGCGGAAAAAATACCGGGAGCGCCGTCTAAGTAATCTATGCAAATTCCCGAATCGTCGGCAACCGAGATAAGACCTGTATTTTTAAGTCCCGCTCTTGCTTTAATCAGCGCATTTTCTTCAAAGGTTGTGCCGGTTTCTTCAACATCTTCAAATTCGGTGTCAAAATCACGCTCACACAAAACTTCAAAACCCATAGGCGTCAAAATTCTATCAAGCTCAATAAGCTTCTTTTTGTTTTTTGTTGCAATAAATATTTTCATATTATTCCTCAAACTCCACTATACCGTCTGCAAATTCTTTCGGGTCGAAAGGCATTAAATCATCAATGCCCTCGCCGACACCTACGAATTTCACGGGGATGCCTAACTGCTTTTGAATTGAAATAATAATTCCGCCCTTTGCTGTTCCGTCAAGCTTTGTCAAAACAATACCGGTAATATTAGCAACAGAACTAAACTCTCTTGCTTGATTAACGGCATTTTGTCCCGTTGAAGCATCAAGCACTAACAATGTTTCAAGAGAGGCATCGGGTAACTCACGCAAAACAATTCTATTCATTTTTGCAAGCTCGTCCATAAGGTTTTTCTTGTTATGAAGTCTTCCCGCCGTATCACAAATAATAATATCGGCGCCCTTTGCTTTTGCAGAACAAATGGTATCAAAAACAACTGATGCAGGGTCGGTGCCGTCAACGCTTTTTACCATATCAACACCCGCACGGTTTGCCCATTCGCCAAGCTGTTCAATCGCAGCCGCTCTAAATGTATCAGCCGCACCCAAAACAACCTTTTTGCCCTCGTTTTTAAGCATAAAAGCCATCTTGCCGATAGAAGTTGTCTTGCCGACACCGTTTACGCCGATAACTAAAATAACAGAAGGCTTTGTAGAAAGGTCAAGTGTTTTCTTTTCGCCTAAAATTTCAACTATCGTTTCGTTTAACAGTTTTTTTATCTCGTTTGGCTCGGTAACACCGTGTTGCTTTACCTTTTTTCTAAGCTCATCACATATATATGTTGATGTTTCAACACCTATATCCGACATAACAAGTATCTCTTCAAGCTCTTCAAAAAAGTCTTCATCAATTTTAGTAAAGCTATTTACAATACTTGTAATGCCGTTTGATAAAGAATCTTTTGTTTTGGTAAGACCTTGCTTAATTTTACTGAAAAAACCCATTTAAGCACCTTTTTCTTCAAGTTTTAATTTCTTTTCAAGCTCCGAAACATTTAGTTCAAGAAGCTTGGTAATTCCTTTTTCCTGCATTGTTACACCGTAAAGTACATCAGCCACTTCCATAGTACCTCTACGGTGGGTAACGCAAATAAACTGTGTTGCAAATTTGGAAGATTTCATATACTGTGCAAATCTATCAACATTTATATCGTCAAGAGCCGTGTCAACCTCATCTAAGAAACAGAACGGAGGCGGATTAACCTGCATAATCGAGAAATAAATAGACAGTGCAACAAGTGCTTTCTCTCCACCCGATAATCCGTCAAGAGAAGGTACATTTTTACCGGGGAGATTTGCCACAATATCAATACCGCTTTCCAAAATGTTTTCGGGGTCATTCAGCACTAATTTTGCCGAGCCGCCGCCAAACAAATCACAAAATGTTTTTTGGAAATTATTGTTAATTTTATCAAAACCTATAACAAAAAGCTCTTGCATTTGGGCGGTTAGTTGATTTATAAGTTTTTTAAGTTCGCTACGGGATTTCTCAACATCGGAAATTTGTTCGCTCATAAAGTCAAAGCGTTCTTTAACTTCCTTATATTCCTCAATAGCCGAAACATTTACATTACCGAGTGAACGAATTGAAGATTTAACCTCACCGAGTCGCTTTTTAGCCTCAGCAGGTTTATCAATACAGACACCTATTTCTTCCGCTTCGGTTTTTGTAAGCTGATACTCATCATAAAGCCGTCTTATACAGTCATCATACTCTTTAAGCATAATTTCCTTGCGCTCGGAAAGCCGTGCAAGCTCACCGACAATTTTTTCTCGGTCGAGCGTTCTTTCTCTTTCGCTTGAACGAAGTTCAACACCGAATTTTTCGGTTTCGTTTCGCTTTTCAAGCAAGTTGGAAATCGTTTTATTTGAATCTTCAATCGCAAACTTATTATTATCAATTTCGTCAACAATATCTTTGATTTCGGAATTGTACTGTTCGTTCTTGAAAACAATAACGGCTATTTCTTCATCAATTTGTGTTGTTCGTAATTTTCTGTTGTCAAGCGAGTTTTGAAGCTCTTGTGCCATAGACAAAAGACTCGATTCATCTTTTTGAGCATTTATTACAGAAAGCTTAATATCGGTAATTTGTTCCGAAAGACTGTCTCTTTTATCGAAAATCGAGCTACGGCCACCGGTCATATTATCAATTTCAATTTGGATTTTATCCTTTTCTTTTTCAAGCTCCGAAATCGTTTTTGAAGCATTATCGGATGCTTCTGATAGGAAACTTATTTTTTCTTGTCCGTTTATCTTTTCGTTGCTTAAATTTTCGATTAAAGCATTAACATTTGATAACAAGTCTTCAATTCGTTTAAGCTCCGAAAGTGCTCTGATTTTATCCTCATTGGCCGTTGTAAGCTCATCGCTAACAGCCTTAATGTCAGCTTCAACAACAAAAACCGCATTTTTAGCATCCTCATATTCGGTTTCGTTAGTTTTTAACTTTTGAGAAAGCTTTACGATTTGGTCATTGTATTTACCTATATCGACACCACGGCTTAAAAGTCCCGCCTGCTTTACAAGAGAACCTCCCGTAAGTGTACCGCCGACATTAACAACCTGACCGTCAAGTGTTACAATTTTAACTCTGTTATTATATTTTTTAGAAAGCGTTACCGCAGAGTCAAGATCCTCGGTAACAACAGTTCCGCCGAGCAAATTCTTAATAATTTCATCATATTTAGAATCGGTGGAAACCAAATCACTTGCAATTCCGACAAAGCCGAATACACTTTCAAAACCGCTCTCTTTGAATTCACGGGATTTGATAGAATTTATGGGCATAAAGGTTGCTCTGCCGATATTATTATTTTTAAGCAAACCGATAGCACGCTTTGCATCGGAATCGGTATCAACGATTATATTTTGAATATTATTACCAAGTGCCGTTTCAATGGCAACGGTATATTTTTTGTCAACCTTAATAACTTTTGATATTGTTCCGTGAACTCCACGCAAAAGTCCCTTATCTGACTCCCCTAAAATATACTTAACGGCACCCGAAAAACCGTCCATATTGTTTTCAAGCTCGGTTAAAATTTGAACACGGCGCTTTTTAGCCTCTATGTCAAGACGAATTTCTTCCAAGACTGTTTTTGCGTTTTCACGAGCATCAATTCTCGATTTTAAGCGCAATTCGTAACCCTTTAAGGTATTATTATACGACTCGATATTTTCCTCTGTCTTTTGGAAGAATTCTTTTGTTCCTGCATATTCCTCGTTTAACCGCTCTTTTTCTTTTATATTTTGCTCGATTAACGAATCGAGCGTAGAAAATCGCTCACGAATTTCTGAGACGGTGGTATCGGCAGTAACCATCTCAACCCGTTTATCTGAAATCGTATTGGAAATGCCGTTAATTTTCTTAACTTGTTCCTCAATTTTGCGGGAAATACTTTCGCTGTCAACTATAAGTGCCGACAATTCATTTTGTAACTCTTCAAGTTTAGTATTAAGCACAAGAATTTCGGCATTTTTTGCTTGAGCTTCTTCTTTTTTAGATAAAATCTGAGCTTTGCAAAACTCATCACTTTCGCACAAATTTTCTTTTTCGTCATTAAGTCTTGCTATTGTTTCGTCATTATGTAAAATATTGTTCTTTGTAACCGTAATAGAGCTTTCAAGTCGGACAATTTCTTCGTTTGAATGAGAAATTTTTGTTCTTTCAGCCTCAATTTCGGTAGTAAGACGCGAAAATTCAGCGGTATTTTCTTCATTTTTCTTATCAAATTCAGAAAGTGCATCTTCAATTTCGTTATATTTAAGTCTTGCGGAATCAATTTTGCTTTCTTGCGCACGAAGAGCCTCTTTTGAATTATCAAGAGTATGCAGCCAAAGTCCTACTTCAAGTTGTTTTTTTTCCTCGGCTAATGTTAAAAACTTTTCAGCTTTTTTGCTTTGAATTTCCAACGGACCAACTCGTGATTCAAGCTCGTTCATAATATCTTTTAGGCGCAAAAGATTATCCTCGGCTGCAACTAATTTGCGTTCCGCATCGGTTTTGCGATAGCGGTATTTTGATATTCCCGAGGCTTCCTCGAAAATATCACGGCGCTCATCTGATTTTGAACTGATAATATTATCAATTTTGCCTTGTCCTATCATTGAATATCCGTCTCTGCCGAGACCTGTATCCATAAACAGTTCATTTATATCTTTAAGTCTTACCGAAACATTATTTATTTGGTACTCACTCTCATGGGAACGGTAATATCTTCTTGTAATAGAAACACTGTCATTATCAAAATTAAGAGAACGGTCTGAGTTATCAATATTTAAGGTAACCTCGCAAAATCCGTGCGGTCGTCTTTCGGCGGTACCGCCGAAAATAACATCCTCCATAGATTGTCCACGCAGATTTTTAGTGGATTGTTCGCCTAAAACCCACCTAACCGCATCAGATATATTACTTTTTCCGCTTCCGTTAGGACCTACAACCGCCGTAGTACCTTTGCCGAATTTCAAAACGGTCTTGTCGGCAAAGGACTTAAAGCCTTGTATCTGTATGGAAGTTAAAATCATAAGCTTAATTCCTTTCGGCTTCTATTTCGTATTCCTTTAATCCTTCTTTTGTCTTGACAATACAGTCAAAGCCAAGCTCGTGAAGTTTAGAAATGTTAATTCTTTTTTGCCCAATCATTTTAGAAACTCCCGATGGGGCAACATAAAGGGTGTAGCATCCCTTTTCTTTTAATATTTTTTTGGCATTATCAAAATAAATCTTTGAAATGCAAAGTTCACTGAAAGCGGGGTGCCACGGTCCCGCAACATAACTGTCGGGTTCAATAGAATGAAGTCCCATTCTGATAACATCTATATTTGCTTCATTAAAAACAGTAAGCAGTTTTGTGCCAAGCTCTACCGCATCGTCTAAATTTTGGGGCTTGTAAAACCCATCGGCGAAAAGTGCCGCCAAATCGGTATCTTTAAGTACAATAGTAGGATAAATTCTGACATTATCGGGTCCGATTTTGACAATTTCTTTTGCGGTTTTAATTGCAAGGTCATTATTATCGCCGTAAAGTCCCGTCATCATTTGAATACCGAGCGAAAAGCCCATTTTTTTAATAAGCTCACACGCAACATAAACATCCTTAACCGAATGACCGCGATTATTCTTTTTCAAAACCTTGTCGTTAAGACTTTGAGCGCCAAGCTCAATAGCGGTAACTCCGTAGCTTTTCAAAAGCATCAAAATTCCGCGGTCAATAGCATCGGGACGGGTAGAAATTCTTATACCTGCAACAGTTCCGTTATTAACATACTTAAATGCACTATTAAGCAGCGTTATCATATAATTTCGATTTATTGCCGTAAAACTACCACCGAAAAAGGCAATTTCAGTCGTTGCCGGATTATAGTTTTTTGAGGTTTGAGCCAATAAAACGGCTTTATCAACATCCTCGGATTTTGGCGCCATAAGTTGACCGGTTATGTATCTTTGATTACAAAACGAGCACATATTAGGACAACCGATATGAGGCACAAAAATCGAAATATTAGAGTGCTTTGAGCTCATATTATATCTTTCCCATCAGTGCCAGTGCCTCTTTTGCAGCCATTTGTTCAGCTTGCTTTTTTGATTTGCCGGTCCCCTTACCGATAGGATTAGAATTCAAATACACTTCGACAGTAAATAATTTATCGTGGTCGGGACCGCTTTCATCGACTAAAACATAATTAACCGATTCTTCGGGATTTTTTTGTATTATTTCCTGTAGCTCGGTCTTAAAGTCCTTATTGGTATCTTCAACCGAATGATTTTGCAGTTCTCTTAAAACGAAGTTCATAACATGCTTTCTTGCAGGTTCAATACCGCCGTCTAAATAAATTGCCGCAAGCACTGCCTCAAAGGCATCCGCAAGGATAGAATCCCTTTCTCTACCTCCGCCTTTATCTTCGCCTTTACCAAGCAAAAGATAATCGCCTAATTTAAGCTCTCTTGAAAATGAGCAAAGTGCTTTTTCGCAAACGAGAGATGAACGAAGTCTTGTAAGCTCACCCTCAGGCATATTAGAGAAATTCTTATAGATATAATCGGAAACTATTATAGAAAGAACACTGTCTCCTAAAAACTCTAATCTTTCGTTAGAATTCGCTTTGCCTTTTAATTCGTTAGCATAAGACGAGTGGGTTAAAGCATTTTTTAACAATTTAATATTATTAAATTTATATCCTATACTATTTTCAAGATTTTTCATTTCTCTACTCCAAATTTTCACTTATTTGACCGATTACATCATTAGAAGCAAAAATCATTGCTTGTTTTATTGCATTCTTAATAGCCTTTGCATCAGAGCTACCGTGCGCTTTAATTACGGGCTTTTGAACACCTAAAAGCGGTGCACCGCCGATTTCGGAGCTATCCATCATTCTTTTTAATGATGAAATATCTTTCTTTATCATAAGTGCGGAAATTTTATTTTTTAGGCTTTTATAATAAACATTTTTAATTAGCTTAAAAAGTGTTATCGAAGTACCTTCAATGAGTTTCAGAGCAATATTACCCGTAAAGCCATCGGTAATAACCGCATCGCAAATTCCCTTTGGTAATTCACGGGATTCAACATTACCGACAAAGTTAATAGGCGCATCCTTTAATAAATTATAAGCCTCAATATGTAGCTGGTCGCCTTTTGTACTTTCAACCCCGATATTAAGCAGTCCGATAGTAGGATTTTCTATATTTTCAACATTTTTAAGATATGCATCAGCCATTAGACCGAACTGATAAAGCATTTCGGGACGACAGTCAGCATTAGCACCCATATCCATTAGCATATATTTTCCGTCGGGAGACGGCAACATACTACCGAGTGCAGGGCGTTTTACACCCTTAATTCTCTTGACGATTAAGGTTCCTCCAACCACAATAGCACCCGTAGAGCCTGCCGAAACGAAGGCATCCGCTCTATCGTTTACAACCTCATCAAAGGCAAGTCCCATAGAAGAATTTTTATGAGTTTTAAGTATTGATGTTGGGTCATCGTGCATTGAAATTACATCATTTGTATCGACAATAACAAGCGAATCGCTAAAATCGAAACCGTTATCTTTTATAATTTCGGTTATCGTATCATTATTGCCCGTAAGGGTAATATCAACACCGTATTCTTTATTGGCTAAATATGCTCCCTTAATTATTTCAAAAGGTGCATTATCGCCACCAAAAGCATCAACCGCAATTCTCAAAGCTTACATCTCCTTAAAAAAGTCAAGTGAACGATTAGCAAGAGCCATATAACGCTCTCTTTTATCTCTAATATGATTTTCAAGAGGTGGAATTATTCCGAAATTTGCCCCCATAGGCTGAAAATCCTTAACAAACGAATCACAAATATAATTTATCAAAGCGCCTATCATTGTATATTCGGGTAAAATAAGAGGTTCTTCGCCTTTTAGAAGCTTTACGGCATTTATTCCCGCAATAATACCGCTCGCAGCAGATTCCATATAACCCTCAACGCCTGAAATTTGCCCCGCAAAAAAGATATTTTGGTTCTTATTTAGGGACAAATCCTTATTTAATACTTTCGGCGAGTTAATAAAAGTGTTTCTGTGCATAACACCGTATCGTGTAAATTCGGCATTTTTCAGAGCCGGAATTAGTGAAAAAACTCTCTTTTGCTCGGGGAATTTCAGGTTGGTTTGAAAACCGACCATATTATAAAGAGAGCCTTGTGAGTTTTCTTTACGAAGTTGAACAACCGCCCAAGGTCTATGACCGGTTCTCGGGTCCCTAAGACCTACCGGTTTTAGTGGGCCGAATCTTATAGAATCTATACCTCGCTTTGCCAAAACCTCCACCGGCATACAGCCCTCATAAACATCAAAATTATGAACAATAGCCGACTCTGCCGTAATCAGTTCATTATAAAACTGCTCATATTCTTCCTTATTCATCGGGCAATTTATATAATCGCCTTCATCTGATGAATCGGAATATCTTGAAGCAATAAAGGCATTTGAAAAATCAATACTTTCTTTTGTTACAATAGGTGCTGCGGCATCATAGAAATTAAGCGAATCGGTTTCTAAATAACTACTTATATCATCCGCTAATGCAGAATCGGTAAGCGGTCCTGTCGCAATAATTACTATTTCATCCTTAGGAATTTTTTCAACAACTTGATTTATTACCGAAATGTTTTCGTTTGATTTTACGGATTCGGTAATAAGTTTCGAAAAAATATCTCTATCAACCGCCAAAGCACCTCCGGCGGCAACCGAAGCTTTATCGGCAGCCGATAAACAAAGTGAGCCTAATTCCCGCATTTCGGCTTTCAGTAAACCTGCGGCAGAGTCAACACGACTTGCCTTTAAGGAATTTGAGCAAACAAGCTCGGCAAAATTATCGCTCTTATGCGCAGGCGAATGCTTTATCGGTTTCATTTCGATAAGCTTAACCTTTACGCCCATACTTGCAACGGTATTTGCCGCCTCGCATCCTGCAAGACCTGCGCCGATAACCGTAATTTTATTATTCATCATCTTTGTTAGCGGTTTTCTTTCTTGTGGGACATTCGGAATTTATACAATACTTTCTTCCGCGAATACCGCTAATCATATATCCTCCGCATTCTTTACAAAGCTCACCTGTCGGAACGCCGGGAGCCGCAAAATCACAGTTAGGATAATTAGAGCATCCATAGAATTTTTTACCCTTTTTAGAAATTCTCTTAACAAGCTTTGCACCGCATTTCGGACAAGGTTGTTTTACCTCATCCTCGGGAACGGGCTTTGTGTTTTTACATTCGGGGTAACCGGGACAAGCCAAGAATTTACCGAATCGACCGTTCTTTACAACCATTTTCCTACCGCATTTATCGCAAACAATATCGGTCTCTTCATCGGGCACCTTCAAATGCTTACCGTTTAGTGAATTTTCGGCCTTTTGATACAAAGCATCAAAATCCCCGTAAAATTCATTTATAATTTTAGTCCAATTTGCTTCTCCTAAACCGATTTTATCAAGCTTCTTTTCAAAACCTGCCGTAAATTTAACATCAACTATTGATTTGAAATGTTCACCTATAAGGTCTGATACAACAGTACCCAAAGCAGTAGGCTTTAACGATTTCTTTTCTCTTTCAATATATGTTCTTTGCAATATATTTGAAATAATCGGTGCATAGGTTGAAGGTCTGCCGATACCGTTTTCGTCAAGTGCCTTAATAAGAGTAGGCTCGGTATATCTTGCAGGCGGTTGCGTAAAGTGTTGATTTGGCACTAACTTTTTAAGTTTTAACAAATCACCTTTCGACATATCGGGCAGTTGAGAAATATTGTCATTAGTTT
This sequence comes from Ruminococcaceae bacterium UBA1741, assembly GCA_002315685.1. Classification (GTDB taxonomy): domain Bacteria; phylum Bacillota; class Clostridia; order Oscillospirales; family Acutalibacteraceae; genus UBA737. Next base: position 109,482 of record DCHX01000007.1, on the reverse strand, counting down.
CGTCATCCTTACCCTCAACATATAAAACCGTAAAGCCGTCAAAGTCAACCTTATAACCACTTGCCTTAAACAAGTAATTTCCGGCTACAATATCAACATTAACGGTATTTTGAACACAAGGAGACATTAAAGAAGCAATAAAGCGTTCCCAAATAATTTTATATAGCTTATATTGGTCGGCAGTAAGCGAATCCTTTGCAAGTGCAGGAGTAAGGGTGATTATTGTAGGTCTGATTGCTTCGTGGGCATCCTGTGCACCGCTTTTTGTCTTATAATAATTAGGCTTTTCGGGTAAATACTTATCGCCGTAAGTTTTCTTGATAAAATCATTACCTAAACTCCTCGCCTCATCGGAAATACGCAAAGAGTCGGTACGCATATAGGTAATAAGACCGGTAACACCATAAGACGGAACATCAATTCCCTCATATAACTGTTGAGCAATTCTCATAGTCTTTTGACCGGTAAAATTATAGCGTCTTGAAGCCTCTTGCTGTAATGTAGAAGTAATAAAAGGAGGTGCCGGTTGTTTGTGTCTTTTACCCTTTTTAACCGAAGAAACAGTATATTCGGCATTTTTAAGTTCGTCAACAATACTGTTAGCAGATTCTTTATTCTTAATTGTATCAAGCTTTTTGCCGTCGGCAAAACCGTAAAGCTTTGCATCAAATGTCGCTTTGTTTGCCGAAAGTTTTGCATCTACACTCCAAAATTCTTCGGATACAAACTTTTCAATTTCTCTTTCTCTGTCAACAATCAGTTTAAGAGCAACCGACTGTACACGACCTGCCGAAAGTCCGCCTTTAACTTTTTTCCAAAGAAACGGACTTAACTTATAACCGACAATTCTATCAAGCGCACGGCGAGCTTGCTGTGCATCAACTAAATCAAGATCAAGCGCACGGGGTTGCTTAATACCGGCGGTAACACCCGATTTTGTAATTTCGTTAAAGGTAACACGGTTTTTATCATTCATATCAAGTGATAAAATTTGTGCCAAATGCCAAGAAATTGCCTCTCCCTCTCTATCAGGGTCGGTTGCAAGCAAAACCGAATCGCTTTTTTCCGCCGCGGCCTTTAAGGATTTAATAAGTTCCTTTTTTTCAGGCATATTGATATATTGAAGTTTGAAATTATTTTCAACATCAATACCAAGCTTTGATTTCGGTAAATCACGAATATGTCCCATAGAAGCCATAACTTCGTAGTCGCTACCCAAATATTTTTTTATACTTTTTACTTTTGTAGGCGACTCAACAATAACGAGTTTAGACATCAAATTACTCCTTTATAACACTTTGTATTTACCACCCGGAATAGGTGTAATCAAATTTTCAAGTTCAAGTTCGGTAAGCGCAGAAAGAATTAAATCGGCACTTAAACCGCATCCCGATAAATCATCAATACAAAACATCGGAATATCTAAATAATTATATACTATTTTTGCCTCTTTTGAAAGTGTTTCTTTAATATTTTTTTGAATTTTTTTATTTTCTTTTGTTTTATCCTTATTTTCAATCTTTGAAAATGCTTTTTCTATATCTAAAACATCACAATAACTTGATAGATATTCATTAAAAATATCAAGCGTGTCAATAAGAGGTTTAGCGCCGTCACGCAACAAACTGTTTGAGCCTTTATACTCCTTTTGAGTCGGATTACCGGGTATTACAAAAACATCTCTGCCTTGGTCTAATGCGTGTCTTGCGGTAATCAAAGCACCGCTTTTCTCACCTGCCTCAACAATTACGGAACCAAGCGATAATCCCGATAAAATACGATTTCTTATGGGAAATGTAAATTTAGTTGCAGGTGTTAAGGGTGGATATTCTGATATAAGGCAACCTTTGTTTGTAATTTTTTCTCTTAAAGGCTTAGTTTCGCTCAAATAATCCGAATCAATTCCGCAACCCAAAACACAAACGGTTATCCCCTCGGCAGAAATAGCGCCTTTGTGTGCAGCACTATCGACACCGAGTGCACCTCCGCTTACCACTATCATTCCTGCACGAGCCAATCTAAATCCTAAAGAAAATGCCGCCTTTTTACCGAACGCACTCGGCTCACGCGGACCGACAATAGTAATTGCAGGTAGTTTTTCAAAATCAGGCAATTTGCCTTTTACAAAAATCAAAATCGGCGGTATTGGTATTTCTTTTAACAACGATGGAAATTCTTCATCGAAATATGTAATGATTTTAATATTTCGCTTTTTTGAATCGACTATTATATTTTCGGCGTTTTTGTAATCAAAATTTGCTATTTTTAAGTTGATTTTATCCGAAAACAAGTCAATTCCGGCGGTTTTAATACTGCAATTCAATAAGTTTTTTTCAAAAAGTGTTTTAGCAATAGTAAAACTTCGTTTAGTACCTATACCGAAGGTATGCTGAATTGATATTAAATTTTTAAGAAAAAAGTCAGTCATATTTCTCACCGACCTTAAATTATTTTGTAAGCTCAAAAGCCGCAATAGCCGCAGCTTGAGCAGCATTAAGAGATTCCGCTCTGCCCTTCATGGGAATAGTGATTTTTCTATCTGATAATTCTTTTACTATTTCGCTGATTCCGTTTGCCTCGTTCCCGATAATAATTACATCGCCGTCCGTAAAAGATATGTCAGTAATACTTTGAGCACCCCTGTCAACTACACAGGCAAAGCTTCTTAAATTATTTTCTTTAATTACCGAAATAATATCATCACAAATAAAAAGAGGGATTCTAAGTAATGTTCCCATTGATGCCCTAAGCGATTTCGGAGAATAAGGGTCGCAACTGTTCTTTGTAATTATTATTCCGCTAACTCCCAAAGCCTCCGCAGTTCTTGAAATAGCACCGAGATTTGAAGGGTCGCTTAAATTGTCAAGCGCTAAATATCTGCCGTTTTTATTGATTATTTCAGCATTTTCAGGCATATTTGCTATTGCTAATATACCTTGCGGGTTGGTTGTTTCGCAAATTTTTTCAAAAAGAAAGTCAACTACAACAAAACAATTTTTTGAGTTTTCAAAAAACCTTTGAACTTTATCCTCATATTTAGCATAATAAGTTTCGGAAGAAAAAACACAATCAAAAGTGATATTATTTTCATAAGCATCACTTATAATTCTAAATCCCTCTAAAACAAACATTTTATCGTTTTCACGAGTAGATGCCGATTTTTGCAATTTTGCCGCATATTTTAGATATTTATTGTCTTTTGAAGTCAAAAAAACAAAGTTTTTCATTAAAAATCACCCTTTGAAAAAATCAGTAAATATCAAAATTCGCCCGAGATTCTTCTCGGGCGATAAAAATTATTTTTCTAATGCTTTCTTCGCAGTCTTTGCAAGAGCAGCAAAGCCCTTCGCATCATTAACGGCAATATCAGCTAACATCTTACGGTTAATCTGAACACCGGCTTTATTAAGACCGTTTATAAATGTTGAATAATTCATATCATTCATTTTTGCGGCAGCAGAAATGCGAGTAATCCACAAACGGCGAAAATCACGCTTTTTAAGTCTACGACCTATATAAGCATAGTTGCCGGACTTCATAACAGCTTCTTTCGCAGTTTTGAAGAGTTTAGATTTTGCGCCAAAATAACCCTTGGCAAGTTTTAATGTTTTCTTTCTTCTTTTGCGTGTTGCTAACGCACCTTTAACACGAGCCATAATAAGTAACCTCCACTAATTTAATACCGATTATTTATACGGAATCATTTTCTTTACCTTTGCTACATTTGTTGCATCGGCACATACGACCTTGCGAAGATTTCTCTTACGCTTTGTTGTTTTTTTGTTAAGAATGTGTGACTTAAAAGCATGAGCACGCTTAACCTTGCCGGTTTTTGTAAGCTTAAAGCGCTTTTTAGCACCACTATGTGTTTTGATCTTAGGCATTTTTATGTCCTCCTAAATTAAAATACTTTATTTACCCGATTTCGGAGCCATAAACATTAACATGTTACGACCTTCCATCTTAGCAGCTTTTTCAACAGTTGCAACTTCCTCGCAATACTTTGCAAAACGCTCCATCAATTCATAACCCATTTCAGGATGTCCTAATTCGCGTCCCCTAAAACGAATGGAAAACTTAACTTTGTTTCCAGACTTCAAAAACTTAATTGCGTGATTGCCCTTTGTTTCAAAGTCATGAGTATCAATTCCTACACCTATCAGGCGAATTTCCTTAATCTCAATAACCTTTTGATTCTTTTTAGCATCTTTTTCTCTCTTCGTTTGTTCAAAACGATACTTGCCGTAGTCCATAATTTTGCATACGGGTGGAACGGCATTCGGAGAAATGTTTACAAGGTCAAGGTCCTTAGCATAAGCGGTTTCTATTGCCTTTTCAATCGGCAAAATGCCAAGCTGTGATCCATCGTCCGAAATTACACGAACTTCCTTAACCTTTATACCTTCGTTAATAGCTAATTCTTTGCTGCTGATTGTGAAGCACCTCCGTAAAATTGGTAAAATTAAAACGCAGACAAAAAATGTCCGCGTCTATAAAACAAAATCATAATAATGACCTTAATTTTATTAACCTTGAAACAAAAATCGCAAGGTGAGAACGGAACATTCTTCTTCGTTGTCTTTATGATTATAACACAAAAATAAGATATGTCAAGGTTTTTTATTCAAAACTTTTTTAAGTAAAAATTTCGTTGCGGAGCGTCCGTTAGGACACTCTGCAACCGGTACTTCTTTTCATTTGAACATTGTTTGGATTCCGTCAATGAAATCTCCTGCCGCACGGACAATCTTCGCAGAGCCTTTTGTGATTCCGTGATTACTCTCGCCTAAAACCGTTTTGCAGGTAATTACAACCGCTGCTCCTGCTATCATTCCGGCGCCCATACCTTTAATAAAATTCATAGAACCTTTTTGCATAACAAAACCTCCCTTTCACGGATTATTTTGTCCTAAATCGGGAGGTTTATAAATTATCTTTTGAAATTTTTGAAAGGAGGATGTAGTTTATCCTTATCGGAGAGGTTAATTTCCATATCTTCGGAAATCGGCCAGTCTATTCCGATATCGGGGTCATTCCACATTAAGCCGCCCTCATCATTAGGATGATAAAAATCGTCAACCTTATAAACAAATTCGGCTTCATCGGAAAGCACTAAAAATCCGTGAGCAAAATCCTTCGGAATAAAGAATTGTCTTTTGTTTTCAGCCGAAAGAACAACACCTTCCCACTTGCCGAATGTAGGAGAACCTTCACGAAGGTCAACGGCAACATCAAAAACCTCGCCCTTAATACAACGAACAAGCTTTGACTGACTGAACTGCTTTTGAAAATGAAGTCCGCGGAGAACGCCTTTTGTTGACATAGATTGATTATCCTGAACAAAATCTACGGCAATTCCGCCCTTAATAAAATCCTCTTTTTGATAGGTTTCCATAAAGTAGCCGCGATTATCGCCGTAAGCGGTTGGCTCAACAATTATTACACCGTCAATAGAAGTCTTAATGAAGTTAAACTTACCCATTAGATTTCCTTCTTTCCGCTATACATCTTGTCATAATAGTTTTGATAATCACCGCTTACAACATTTTGTACCCAATCCTGATTATCAAGATACCATTTCATTGTCTTTTTGATACCAACCTCAAAACAGGTTTCGGGATACCAGCCAAGTGCATCCTTAATCTTTTGCGGGTCAATACCGTAACGGCGGTCGTGTCCCTTACGGTCGGTAACATGCTTAATCATATGCTCGCCGACAGTTTCGTCAACATTTTCCTTAATGTATTCAATAATCGACTTAACAATAAAAATATTCGGCTTTTCGTTATGTCCGCCGACATTATAAACCTCGCCTAATTTACCGTTGCGAACAACCATATCAATAGCTTTACAATGGTCCTCAACATAAAGCCAGTCGCGAATTTGCATTCCATCGCCGTAAACAGGCAAATCCTTATGTTTAAGAGTATTGTTCATAATAAGCGGAATAAGCTTTTCGGGGAATTGGAACGGACCGTAGTTATTTGAACAACGGGTAATATTTATCGGGAATTTATAGGTGTCGCCAAACGCCTTAACGAAAAGGTCGGCAGATGCTTTTGAAGAAGAATACGGAGAATGAGGGTCAAGCGGAGTGGTTTCCATAAAGTAGCCTTCTGCGCCTAATGTACCGTAAACCTCATCAGTTGAAACTTGAAGGTATTTAACGCCTTCCTTATAGGTATCATCGCCGGTGGTCCATGCAACCTTTGCACATTGAAGCATATTAACAGTGCCCTCAACATTTGTCTTAACAAAAATTTCGGGGTTTGTAATACTTCTGTCAACATGGCTTTCCGCAGCAAAGTTTACTACATAATCAATATCGTTTTCAGCAAAAATCGCAGAAATTGCTTCTCTATCACAAATATCAGCTTGAACAAAAGAGTAGTTGGGGTTATTTTCAACACTCTTTAAGTTTTCAAGATTGCCCGCATAAGTAAGCTTGTCAACATTTATAATCTTAACATCATCATATTTGTTAAGCATATAAATTACAAAGTTTGAGCCGATAAATCCGGCACCGCCGGTTACAAGATAAGTTTTCATTATTAGTCCTCCACCTTAGAAATATATTCCTTTAATGCAATTTCCCAGTCGCGCATTTCATTACCGACTGTGCATTTAAGTGCTAAATTATCAAGAGAAGAATACTCAGGTCTTTTAGTAGGAACATTGTATTTAGAGTTGTATTCTTCGGTTGTGCAAGGTTTAACGGTATCGCCCATTTCCGAATATTCGGCAATTTTAACCGCAAAATCATACCACGAGCATTCTCCCTCACCGGTACAATGGTAAATTCCGTATTCTTCGGTAAGCGCCAACTTCAAGAGATGATGCGCCAAATCGTTAGCATTGGTAGGATTGCCTCTTTGGTCATTGACAACGGTAATACCTCCGTGTTCTCTTATTACTCGGCGAACGGTTTTTACAAAGTTTTTACCGATATATCCGTAAAGCCAAGATGTTCTTACAATAAATGTTTTATCGCAAAAAGTCAAGGCGTATTTTTCTCCTAATGCCTTTGATGCGCCGTAAACGCTTTGGGGATTTATCATATCCCATTCGGTATAAGGCTTTGTTCCGTTTCCGGCAAAGACATAGTCGGTAGAAACATGAATAAATTTAGCGCCGACTCTTTTTGCGGAAATCGCAAGGTTTTTAACACCTAACGCATTTACCTTAAAGGCAACATCTTTCATTGTTTCGCAACCGTCAACATTAGTCATAGCCGCGCAGTTAATAATTATATCCGGTTTGTTCTCGCTTACAAACTTTAATGTTTGGTCGCAATTTGAAATATCAAGTTCATCAATATCAACCGGTATTACCGTGGAATTCTTAATTTCATCGGCTATCAAACCGATTTCACTCTTTCCGGATTTAATAATTGACTGCAACTCGTTACCTAACTGACCGTGACAGCCGGTTATCATTATTTTCATTAGCCATTAACTCCTTTTTGCTAAAAATTTCAAACACGAAACCGTGTGAATAAGTAAATATTTAATGCTTTTTGCACTTGTTCTTTCCCACTTATGTGTAACGGAAAACTGCGGAAGTATCATAACCTTGCCGTATTTTTTAGAGCGCAAAGCCAAATCGGCGTCTTCAAGATACATAAAGAAGCGTTCATCGAAGCCTTTTTCTTGCTCAAACACATCAGTTTTGATACAAAAGAAGCAACCGCTGCAAAATTCAATTTCGGTAGGACTGTTTATTTCCCTATCCGCCCAAACATAAGCACCTCTTATTTTTTTCGACAAACGGCCTAAAAAGAGTCTTCTGAATGTCGGTTTTTCTTTCGGAAGCTTTTGTTCGGTGCCGTCAAGATTAAGTATTTTAGGCATTGCCATAACAACATCACGGTTGTCTTCAAAATAGTCAACCATATCCGAAATAACATCATCATTTATCTCAATGTCGGGATTTATCACAAAATGATAAACCCCAAGCGGTTTTTGTAAAGCTAAATTATGTGCCGCACCGAAGCCTAAATTTTTATTATTTTCATAAATTTCGGCGGTTGTATTTTCTTTAAGTAAAGAAACGGTATTATCGGCAGAGCCATTATCAAAAACATATATTTTAAGCGGATATTTAAGCGTATATTTTTCTAAACTTTTTACACACCTTAAAACCTTTTCGCCGTCATTATAAGTAACAATAGATGCAGAAATGCTAATTTCATTCACAAAAGGCACTTCCTTTATTTCAAAAATCCGTTAATTATTTCTTGCTCGGCTTCCTGCTCGGTAAGACCTAATGTCATAAGCTTAATAAGCTGTTCTCCCGCAATTTTGCCTATTGCGGCCTCGTGTATCAGTGAGGCATCAATATGATTAGCGCAAATTTCGGGAATAGCCTCAACACGGGCATTGTCCATAATAATCGCATCACATTCGGTATGACCGTTACAAAGATTGTTGCCGTTAATATTAGACTTAAAGCTTTGGAAAGAATCATCCTTAGCGACCGAACGGGAAATGACATTAGCACCGGAGTTTTTACCGATAAGATTTACCGTAAAATCAGTTTTTGCAACTTGATTTTTATGAGTCATTATCTTTTCTTTAATAACGAGCGTTCCGCCGTCAGCAACGGTAGCATTAGTTACACGAACAGTATCGTCAATACCCTTAATTTGAGTAGTTTCCATTTCCATATAACCGTTTTCGCCAATATTAACAACAGTAGTCGGATTCATAACATTTTTACCGACACCATCGCCCTCGCCGTAATGACGCTCAATATACTTAACACGGGCATTCTTGCCGACAAAGAAAGAATGAACACCGTCGTGACGGGATTCGTTATCGCCGCAGTTGTGAATACCGCAACCTGCCATAATGATAACATCGGCATTGTCGCCGATAATAAAATCGTTATAAACGGTATCCGAAAGTCCCGTTTCGTTAATAACAACCGGGATATGAATAACCTCGCCTTTGGTATTTGGTCTTATAATAATATCAATACCCGGCTTGTCCGTTTTAGTTTTAATATCAACATTCGGAGTTGTTTTTCTGTCTAACAAAGCGCCGTTAGAACGAATGTTATACGCACCGTTTGGAACACCGTCCATATCAGCGATAATTTTAAGGAGTTGCTTTTCGGTATCGTTCATTATTTTTGCCCCTCCAAACCGTTTGTAAGAACACTGCAAGCCGCACTTGTAGCATTCAGCAATTCGGGTAATATATCCGACTTTGCGCCGAATGCCTCTAATTTACCGCCCACAAGAACGGCAACCTTATCGGCAATATTCAATATTTTTTCCTGATGAGAAATTATAATAATAGAGCCACCGAGTTTAGAGTGCATCTTTTCAAAAACATTTATAAGATTATTAAAACTCCAAAGGTCAATACCGGCTTCCGGCTCATCAAAGAGCGACACCTTTGTTGACCTGGCAAGAACAGTAGCAATTTCAATTCTTTTAAGTTCTCCGCCGGAAAGCGAAGCATTAACCTCGCGGTCAATATAATCTCTCGCACAAAGACCTACTTGTGATAAATAATCACAAGCCTCAGCTACGGTAATTTCTTTACCGCAGGCAAGAGTAATTAAATCCTTAACCGTAATGCCCTTAAAACGAACGGGTTGCTGAAAAGCAAAGCTAATACCCCTTTTAGCTCTTTCGGTAACCGAAAGAGCGGTAATATCTTCGCCGTCAAGCAAAATCTTACCCGAAGTCGGAGTAATAATACCCGCAATTATTTTGGCAAGAGTAGATTTACCGCCACCGTTAGGACCGGTAATTGCAATAAATCCTTCTTCGAATTTAAGAGAAATATCTTTTAGTATCTCTTTTTCGCCCGATTCACTTTGAGCATTATAAGATACATTTATAAGTTCAAGCATTTTTTCCTCCGAACACAATTAACTATCATACATTATACCTTTTTTTGACAATAATTGCAACATAAACTATTTGCATTTATCAAAAATTATGATATATTTAAGTATATATTTCGTAAAAGGGGTGATATTTATGCAAAAAAACAACATAAAAGGTTGTTTTATACTAACATTTGCATCTCTTATTTGGGGACTTGCATTTGTAGTACAAAATGATGCTTCAAATTTAATATCCCCATTTGCATTTAACAGTTCCCGTTCTCTTTTGGGTGCTTTGGTAATTTTCATATTTCTGTTTGTAAAAAGCAAATTACGCCATGAAAAGATTTTCAAGAACGATAAATCGTACATTAAATCTACCGTAATCGGCGGTATCGTATGCGGTATATTTTTAGCTTTTTCGGTAAACTTTCAACAATTGGGAATTTCGGTTTATCCCGACAACTGTGCCGCCGAGGCAAGAGCAGGATTTATTACCGCCCTTTATGTAATATTAGTGCCTATCGTTTCAATTACCCTAAAAAAGAAAACTCCGCCTATTGTTTGGCTTGCGGTAATGATTGCACTTTTAGGAATTTATTATCTTTGCCTTTCACAAGGGCTTTCGGGAATATACCTCGGGGATATTTTAATGCTGTTTTGCGCTCTTTCCTGCACTATTCACATTCTCTTTGTCGATAAGTTCGGCGGTATTATTGACGGACCACTGCTTTCGTTTGTTCAGTTTTTGGTGTGCGGTATAATTTCGGGCGTTATTTCTGTTATTTTCGAACCGCAAACCACAATTCAAAATATCTATTCCGCTCTTCCCCAAATTCTTTATATGGGTATTCTGTCAAGCGGTCTTGCATACACCTTACAAATAATAGGTCAAAGGTATGCCGAGCCTGCCGTGGCATCTATTTTTATGAGTCTTGAAAGCGTATTTGCCTCTCTCGGCGGTTGGATTATTATGGGAAACAAGCTATCCCCTCGTGAGCTACTCGGTTGTGCACTTGTTTTTGTTGCAATAATAATTGCGCAAATCCCCGAATTTTTCAAAAAGACGGCAAACTGAAAGAAATTAAAAACATATCCCCATCTAATGCTAAATGCAATGGATGGGGATTTTTTTATATGCTGTAAACGGCAACACCTAAAAACGCCGAAATAATTATCATAATAATAGGCTTAATTTTCTTTTTCAAAAGATATTTTACAACGAAATGAATTACAATAATGATACCTAAAATAATAATTGATTTTATGTTTACATCAATTTCGTTTGATACTGTTTTAAGACCTAAAAGGGTACTTAACCCCATTGTTATAGCCGTTCCGATAATAAGAGACATCACGCAAGGTCTGATACCGCCTAAAAACGCCTTCACACCGGCAATTTTAAGCAAATTTGATACAAGAGCCACAATAATTAGAATTATCACAAATGACGGTAGTACAACACCGAGCGTTGCACAAAAAGAGCCGAATATACCGCCTTGTGAAGAACCTATAAAGGTTGCCATATTTATAGCAATAGGACCGGGTGTTGATTCGGACACGGCAATAAAATTAAGCAATTCTCCATCGGTAAGCCATCCGTTTTGGATAACGGTTTCTCTTATTAAAGAAATCATCCCGTATCCACCGCCAAACGATACGGCACCTATTTTAAGAAATGTTAAAAAGAGTTTAAGATATACGGTCATTCTTTTCCTCCTTTTTAACAAGCGAAATACCATAGGCGAACAGTCCTATCGTTCCGCATATTAATATATAATAAATTGTAGAAAAGCTTACGGCAAAAAGCGAAAAGCCGACAAACACGGCTAAAACCACAAAGAAAATAATACAATTAAATTTTGTTTTCTTTATATCTTTAAGCATTTTCAGCCCTGCGGTAAAAATCAAATATACCACACAAACCTGTATCCCCTTAAAAGCATACTTAACAAAAGTCAGCTCTAAAAATTTGTCAAAGAACAACGAAATTATAAATATAATCGTAAAGGACGGAATACACATAGCAAGGGTTGAAAAAAACGAGCCCCAAAATCCTGCCATTTTATATCCTATATAGGTTGAACTGTTAATTGCAATAGGTCCGGGCGTTGATTCGGCAATAGCCACAACATCTAAAAACTCATCATTTTTAAGCCACTTTTTCTGCTCAACAAATTCATTTTGCAAAAGGGCAATCATAGCATAACCGCCGCCGAATGTGAATGCACCTATTTTAAGGAATGTAATAAACAACTGCAATAATAGTTTAGTTTTTTGTTTTTTCACTGTATTTCTCCTATATATTTTTAATTTGAGGCAAAACGCCGTTGCTTAAAATGTCAATAACCGCATAAGATTCGCTACCCTCTCTCGAACAGGCAACAGAACCGGGATTCACAAGATAAATACCGTTTGCATACTCTATATTAGCAATATGCGTATGACCGTAAAGTACAATATCGCATTTGTTTTCGAGTGCGGTCTTAATAAGCATTCCCGTACTACCCGATTTTACTCCGAGAGTATGACCGTGGGTAAATAGTATTTTATGATTTTCCACCGTTACGGTATCAACGGATTTATATGTTGAAAAATAATCGCAATTTCCCGATACAATATAAAAATTCCTATCGGTATATTCGTAAATTTTATCTTCAATATCCTCTACAACATCCCCTAAAAAGAAGATGTTTTTTGCATCAGTCTCCGACAAAATAATTCTATCTACTACCCCGCTTCGCTTATGGGAATCCGAAATTACAAGAATTCGCATTTTTATACCTCATACAACCAATTTTTTCTACATAACATATTATAGGAGGAATCAGTATGAATAACAACAAAAACTTTTATGAAAATATAATGAATATGGGAAACGGAAAAATTAAAAGGGAGGATATTAACAAGGCTAAAAACGGTGATATGTCTTCACTTTTGTCCTCGCTTCCGCCCGAAGATGCAAAAAAAGTAAGCGATGCTCTGAACGATAAAGAAAAAATAAAAGAAATACTTTCAAGCGATTCTGCAAAGGCACTTCTTAAATTGTTAAACGGCGGTAAATAAGAATGGAAGATTTAAGCCAAAAATTAGCCGATATTTTGAACGACCCGGAAAGTATGGAAAAGGTAAGAAATTTAGCAAGTAATATCTTATCGGGAGATAACGAAGAAAAGCCTGTGCAATCTCAGGAAGGCAGTATGGTATCGCCAAACGAAATGAAAGCCATTATGAATATTATGGGGAGGCTTAAAAACGGCAATGACGACCGAAGAACCGCACTTCTTTTAGCACTTAAACCGAATTTATCAAAAGAAAAGCAGGAAAAGGTTGATACCGCAGTTAAGCTATTAAAGCTTGTAGAGCTTTTACCGTATCTAAAAGAAAGCGGTATTTTAAGTATTTTTTAGGTGATAATATGAACGAACAACAATTTATTATCGAACAGCAAAAAGCGGTCGAAAGAATGAAAGAAACCGCAAGGCGTTCAAATACCCAAAACGGCAATATGCCACCCTCACCCCATTTTGTTAAAACGGATATAAATAATCAACAGTCAAAACCAAGCCGCACACAAAATAACACACAAAATAACATTCAAAAAGATACACCGTTCGGGCTTAATTTGGATAAATTTGATTTCCCTTTTCTTGACAAATTAAGAAACGACAAGGATTACGGTTTATTGCTCGGTTTAATTTTGATATTACTATGCGAAAACTCGGATAAATTACTGCTGATTGCACTTTTCTACATACTAACTTGAATTATTAAGCGTTTTTAACAAAAATATGCATTTTTTGACATTATGTAAACTTGGACAACCTAATATTTATCCACATTCTAAACCGTGATTTTAACCTAAATTTTAACAAAAAGGTTATTTTTCGGCATATTCTATCTTAAAATCGGTGGATAACTCGGTTGATAAGTGCAAAAACATTTTATGCAAAAACAAAATGAATAAAGTATTATGTAAACCAAAAACGAAAAAATTTATAGAATATTTAATGATTTTTTTGTATAAAAAGTAGATTTTTTTATAAAAATAAGGGGCAAAATTGCCCCTTATCATTTTACTTGTTTTTTAGATATTCATCTATTGATTTTGCCGCCGTTTTTCCAGCTCCCATTGCAAGAATAACAGTAGCGGCTCCCGTTGCGGCATCACCGCCTGCATAAACGGCTTCTTTGGTGGTTTTCATATTTTCGTCAACCACCAAACAGCCTCGTTTGTTGCCTTCGAGTCCCTCGGTTGTCGAAAGAATTAAAGGATTAGGTGTAGTACCGATAGCCATAATAACAGCATCAACATCAATAACAAATTCGGAATTATCAATTTCAATAGGTCGTCTTCTACCCGAAGCATCCGGCTCGCCGAGTTGCATCCTGATGCACTCAATTCCCTTAACACATCCGTTTTCATCGGCAATTATGCGTTTTGGATTGCAAAGAAACTTAAACTCGATTTCTTCTTCCTTTGCGTGATGTATTTCTTCTTTTCGTGCCGGTAATTCCTCTTCGCCTCTACGGTAAATAATATACACATTTTCGGCACCAAGCCGTTTTGCCGAACGGGCAGAGTCCATAGCGACATTACCTCCGCCTACAACGGCAACCGATTTTGAGCGTTTAATCGGTGTATCATAATCATCAAGGTAGGCTTTCATAAGATTTATTCTTGTCAAAAATTCGTTAGCCGAATAAACGCCTACGCTACCCTCGCCCTCGATTCCCATAAACATAGGAAGTCCGGCACCCGAGCCTATAAACACCGCATCAAAGCCCATTTCGATTATTTCATCTATTGAAAGCACCTTACCGATTACCATATCGGTCATAATTTTTACGCCTAAATTTTCAAGCTCTTTAATTTCTTTTTCAACTATTTTTTTAGGCAAACGAAATTCGGGAATTCCGTATATCAGCACACCGCCCGGCGTATGAAACGCCTCGAATACCGTAACATCATAGCCAAGCTTTGCAAGGTCGCTCGCACAGGTAAGTCCCGAGGGACCCGCACCGATTATTGCAACCTTTTTATTGTTTTTTTGTATATTTAATTCCTTTGTTTTTCCGTGCTCCATATAGTAATCGGCAACAAACCGTTCCAACCTGCCGATAGCAACACTTTCGCCTTTAATTCCACGAACGCATTTACCCTCACACTGTGTTTCTTGCGGACAAACTCTACCGCAAACGGCAGGAAGAGTATTCGTTTCCTTAACCGTTTCATAGGCACCCAAAAAATCTCCCTCACAAATTTTTGCGATAAAATCGGGGATTTTAACATTTACGGGGCAACCCGAAACGCACGGTTTATTTTTACAGTTTAAGCATCTATTAGCTTCATTAACAGCCATTTCGGGAGTATAACCCTTAGAAACCTCAAAAAAGTTTTTATTCCTTACAAGTGGGTCTTGCTCAGGCATTTTTACTTTATCAGGAGACATATCAGCCATTTGTCTTATCCCCCAATCTGCATTTATGTTCTTCTTCGTTTTTATAGAAGCCGTTTCTTCTCACAAGCTCATCAAAATCAACCGAATGACCGTCAAAGTCAGGTCCGTCAACACAGGCAAATTTTGTTTGACCGCCAACATTAACACGGCATCCGCCGCACATTCCCGTGCCGTCTATCATAATAGGATTCAAGCTTACAATAGTTTTAATTCCGTAAGGTTTAGTAACCTTTGAAACAAATTTCATCATCATAACAGGACCTATTGCAATAACCAAATCGTAGTTATCCTCTTTAAGAAGCTTATCCAAAACTTCGGTTACAAAACCTTTTTGTCCGTAACTTCCGTCATCGGTAGTAATATACAGTTTATTAGAAACCGCCTTAAATTCTTCTTCGTAAATTACAATATCTTTACTTCTAAATCCCGAAATAACGGTTACATCAACGCCTATATTGTATAATGCCTTGGCTTGCGGATATGCGATAGCACAACCGACACCGCCGCCTATTACGATAGCCTTTTTCGGCATTCCGAATTCAGTGGGCTTTCCGAGAGGACCTACCAAATCCAAAACAGAGTCGCCGGTTTCAAGCGCAACAAGTTTTTTAGTAGTAAAGCCTATTGCCTGAACTACGACAGTAACGCTACCCTCTTGCCTATCAAAGTTAGACACGGTGAGAGGTATGCGTTCGCCCTTTTCGTCAATTCTAACTATTACAAACTGTCCGGGCATAACCTTTTTTGCAATAAACGGTGCTTCGAATTTTATTGAAGTAACCGAAGCATTAAGTTGCTTTTTTTCTAAAATCTTAAACATACAATTCCTTAATTCCTATATTAGTTAATAGCATCTTTAAGCGCATCAACTTTATCAAGTTTTTCCCAAGTAAAGCCCGCATCTTCTCTACCCAAATGACCGTAATTAGAGGTCTTTCTGTAAATAGGACGGCGCAAATCCAGCTTATCAATAATAGCGGCAGGACGAAGGTCAAACACCTTAGTTACCGCATTTGCAATTTGTTCGTCATCATATTTTCCGGTACCGAATGTATCAACCATAACCGAAACGGGTTTTGCAACACCGATAGCATACGCAAGTTGAACCTCACACTTGTCTGCAAGTCCTGCGGCTACTACATTCTTTGCTACATATCTTGCGGCATAAGCGGCACTTCTATCAACTTTTGTCGGGTCCTTACCCGAAAATGCACCGCCACCGTGACGAGCCATACCGCCGTAGGTATCAACGATTATTTTTCTACCTGTAAGACCTGTATCTCCCTGAGGTCCGCCGATTACAAACCTACCTGTCGGATTTATATAGATTTTTGTGTTTTCGTCAAACAAATCAGCAGGAATTATAGGCTTAATAATCTTTTCCAAAACATCCCTTCGAAGTGTTTCAAGGTCAACATTTTCCTTGTGTTGAGTTGAAATTACAACCGCATCAACACGGGTAGGAACACCGTCGTTATATTCAACAGTAACCTGCGTCTTGCCATCAGGACGAAGATATGTAAGCTCTCCCGATTTTCTGACACAAGTAAGCTTGTACGATAACTTATGGGCAAGAGAAATAGGAAGCGGCATAAACTCCTTAGTTTCATTACAAGCATATCCGAACATCATACCCTGGTCGCCGGCACCGTTAAGATTATATATATCATCCTCGCCGTCTTTATATTCGAGCCCCTTATCAACGCCCATTGCAATATCGGCAGACTGCTTATCAATTGATGTCATAACAGCACAAGTGTTACCGTCAAATCCGGCATCAGAGCTATCATAACCTATATCGCACAAAACATCTCTTACAACCTTTGGTATATCAATAACGGAAGATGTTGTAATTTCTCCCATAACATTTATAACACCCGTTGTACAAAATGTTTCACAAGCAACCCGTGCATTTTTGTCTTTACCTATAATTTCATCCAAAATTGCGTCACTTATTTGGTCGCATACCTTATCGGGATGACCTTCGGTAACAGATTCAGAAGTAAAAAGTAATTTAGACATTATTAAGTCCCCTTTCTTTCATAAAAAAAGCCGTCATAAGACGGCTTGAAAATCAAACCTCATCTTTCGGATATTCCGCAGGATTTGGCACCTTGACAATAAAGTCAGGTTGTCGGGCTTCAACGGGCCTGTACCCTCCACCGCTCTTGATAAGGACAAGTATTAAATTTACCACTCTATTCTACCACAAAAAGAGATATTGTCAACTGTTAAATTCTGTTACCTAAAACTTTTTCTTTTTCTCTCTTGAATTCCGCAAATCTTCCCTCGTCTAACGCATCTCGGATATCCTCCATTAGATGATTATAAAACCACAAATTATGAATAACCAAAAGCCGTTGTGAAAGCATTTCGGTGCTTTTAAGTAAATGACGAATATATGCCTTGCTATATCTTGTGCAAACAGGGCATCCGCACTCATCATCAATAGGTGTCATATCGTATTCGTATTTATTGTTGTTAATATTTATAATTCCTTTTGATGTAAAAAGATGTCCGTGCCGTGCATTTCTGCTCGGCATTACACAGTCAAAAAGGTCTATTCCCCTTTCAACCGCATTAAGAATATTAAGCGGAGTGCCCACTCCCATTAAATACCTGATTTTATTCTTTGGCATTACGGGAGTTACACTTTCAAGAACATCATACATAACTTCGGTAGGCTCTCCCACGGCAAGACCGCCTACTGCATATCCGTCAAGGTCAAGCTCGGCAATTTCTTTCATATGCTCTACCCTTAAATCGTTATATGTACAACCTTGATTGATACCGAAAAGCATTTGTTCGGGATTTACGGCGTTACCCGAAGAATTAAGCTCATCCATTTTTATTTTACAGCGTTTAAGCCAACGGGTTGTTCTTTCGCACGAAGACTTTGCATAAGAATATTGTGCGGGGTTTTCAACACATTCATCAAAAGCCATAGCAATAGTAGAGCCTAAATTAGACTGTATTTGCATACTTTCCTCAGGTCCCATAAATATTTTTTTACCGTCAATATGGCTGTTAAAGGTAACTCCCTCTTCGTTAATTTTACGAAGCTTTGAGAGCGAAAACACCTGAAATCCGCCACTATCGGTAAGTATCGGACCGTCCCAAGTAGAAAAGGTGTGAAGTCCGCCGCACTTTTTAATAACTTCATCGCCCGGACGCACATGAAGATGATATGTGTTTGAAAGCATTACTTGGCAGCCGAGTTCTTTTAAGTCATCTGCCGAAACGGCTCCTTTTATGGCACCCGCCGTTGCCACATTCATAAATGCAGGTGTCTTAACAATACCTCTATTGGTTATAAATTCGCCGCGCCTTGCCGAATTTTCCTCTTTTAACAGTTTATACATTTTTATCTCCTATCAAGATATAAACATAGCATCGCCGAAGCTGAAAAATCTGTATTTTTCTTTTACGGCAACATTATAAGCGTTCATCGTATTCTCATATCCCGCAAATGCGGAAACCAGCATAATAAGTGTACTTTCGGGCAAATGAAAATTAGTAATCAGCGCATCCATACATTTGAAGTTATAACCGGGATAAATAAAAATACTTGTATCATCGGAGCACTCTTTTATTTCACCGAATTTTTGCATAGCACTTTCAACCGTCCTGCAACTTGTTGTGCCGACACAAATAACCCTACCGCCCGACTTTTTTGTTTCGTTAATAATGTTCGCAGTTTCGGCAGTAATAGAATAATGCTCCGAATGCATATTATGTTTTGTAACATCCTCAACCTTAACGGGTCTAAATGTACCAAGACCGACATGAAGGGTTACATAGGCAATTTTTACACCCTTGTTTTTAAGGTCTTCAAGCATTTCTTTTGTAAAGTGAAGTCCCGCAGTAGGAGCGGCGGCAGAGCCTAACTCTTTCGAATAAACCGTTTGGTATCTCTCTTTATCTTTTAGCTTTTCTTTTATGTACGGAGGAAGAGGCATTTGTCCCACCTCATCAAGTACGGAAAAAAATTCACCATCACACGAAAATTTTATAATTCGGTTTCCGTCGTCTAACACCTCGGTTACTTTACATGAAAGCTTGTTGCTGAAAGTAAATTCGGCATCAACCTTAGCTTTTTTACCGGGTCCTGCTAAAACTTCCCAAGTCAAAAGGTCTTTTTGTTTTAATAATACAAACTCAACTATTGCGCCTGTATCTTTTTTTACACCGTACAAACGGGCGGGTAAAACTCTTGTATTATTAAGAACAAGACAGTCCCCTGCTTTTAAGTAATCGGGTAAGTCCTTAAATATCTTATGATTAAGCTCGCCGGTTGTTTTATTAAACAGCAAAAGCCTTGAAGAATTTCTCGGCTCAACAGGTGTTTGAGCTATAAGTTCTTCGGGTAAATCGTAATAAAAATCACTTGTCTTCATAAACAGTCTTTACATCCTCGAAATAAATTGACAAATTAAACTAATAATGATATTATTATATATTATTTAGTTGCTTATTGCAATTACATTTTCAAATTTCATTGGAGAGTGAATTTTTATGAAGAATTATAATGTCGGAATCATAGGTGCTACCGGTATGGTAGGTCAGCGCTTTGCGTTATTGTTAGCCGACCATCCGAACTTTACCGTTACCGCTCTTGCCGCAAGTAGCAGAAGCGCCGGAAAGACTTACGAGGAGGCTCTTTCGGGTAGATGGGCTATGACTGTTCCTTGTCCTCAAAATCTTAAATCTATGACCGTTTACGATGCCACAAACGATATTGATACTATCGTTTCAAAGGTTGATTTTGTATTTTGTGCCGTTGATATGAAAAAGGACGAAATTTTAGCGCTTGAAGAAATGTATGCAAAGAAAGAATGTCCTGTTGTTTCTAATAACAGTGCTAACAGAAAAACTCCTGATGTTCCTATGGTTATTCCTGAGCTTAACTCCGACCATATTAAGATTATCGACTCTCAAAGAAAGCGTCTCGGAACTAAGAAAGGATTTATTGCCGTAAAGTCAAACTGTTCTTTACAAAGCTATGTCCCCGCTCTTTATCCGTTAGATGAAAAGTACGGTGTCGAAAAAGTTTTAGTATGTACTTATCAGGCAATTTCGGGTGCCGGTAAAACCTTTGAAAGATGGCCTGAAATGATTGATAATGTTATTCCGTATATTGGCGGAGAAGAAGAAAAGAGTGAGGTTGAGCCACTCAAAATTTGGGGTAAAATCAGATGTGGAAAAATTGTTCCCGCAAAGAAGCCCGAATTTACCGCACAATGTCTTAGAGTTCCCGTATCGGACGGACATATGGCTGCCGTTTTCGTAACCTTTAAGAATAAGCCTACAAAAGAGGAAATTCTTAAAGTTTGGAAAGACTTTTCGGGCGAACCGCAGGCACTTTCACTTCCACACGCACCTAAACAATTCCTTAACTATTTTGAAGAAGACAATATGCCTCAAACAAAGCTTAACCGTGATTTAGAGGGCGGTATGGCAATTTCCGTAGGCCGTCTTCGTGAAGATTCACAATACGATTATAAGTTTGTATGTCTTTCACATAACACATTGCGCGGTGCTGCCGGCGGTGGTGTATTACTTGCTGAACTCCTTTGTGCGAAAGGCTATATGGACTGATTTTTTCCGGAGGGGATAAAGTTTGAAAGATAAATCTTCCAAACTTTAAAAATTATAACGCGCCGTTTTTCTCGCCTCTTGCGAGGCAACCGAAAAACATGGCACAAATGACCATTCCTTTCATTGGTCATTTGTGCCTAAAAGCTTAGCGAAAGGAATGGTCTTAATTATGAAAAAGCGAGTTTTTGAAGGAGTTGCAACCGCACTTATTACACCGATGAATGATGATTATTCGGTTAATTACGACTGTCTTCAAGCGTTGGTTGACGAGCAAATAAGAAGAGGTGTTGATGCTCTTGTAATTTGCGGTACTACGGGAGAAAAATCTACTCTTCGCTATGACGAACACTTAAAGGTAATTGAGTATTCCGCAAAGGTTGCAAACAAAAGAGTTCCGATTATTGCAGGAACAGGAAGTAACGATACCGTTTATTCTGTCGAGCTTTGTAATGATGCCGAAAAATTAGGCGCCGATGCTTTCTTGATGGTAGCACCTTACTACAACAAGACCTCGCAAAACGGACTTGTTGCTCACTACAACTATATTGCCGATAGAGTTAATAAGCCCATTATTCTTTATAATGTTCCTTCCCGTACTGGCGTTCAAATAAAGCCGGAAACCTACAAAGAGCTTTCAAAGCATCAAAGAATTGTTGCCGTAAAAGAAGCTAACGGCGATTTATCAAGTGTTGCCCAAACCAAATACCTTTGCGGTGATGAGCTTGATATTTATTCGGGAAATGATGACCAAAGTGTTCCGATTATGTCATTAGGCGGAATAGGTACTATTTCGGTCCTTTCGAACTTTATGCCCGAATATATGCACGAGCTTTGCTACAATTATTTGCACGGCGACAAACAAAAAGCTACCGATATGCAGGTTAAGGCAACCGGGATTATGAATTCTATGTTTTGTGATGTAAACCCGATTCCCGTAAAGGAAGCTATGAATATTTTAGGATATAACGCAGGTCCTTGCAGACTTCCGCTTTATCCTATGACAAAACAAAATGTGGAGCTTGTAAAATCAAAGCTTTCGGAAATTGGACTTTTATAAATATTGTGAGGAAAAAATGATGTTAAAAATACTTCTTTCAGGAGCATTAGGTCAAATCGGCAGGAAAATTACTGCGATTTGCGAAGAAAAAGAGGATATACAAATTGTTTGCGGTGTAGATAGATTTAATGCACCTACCGATTTTCCGCTTTTTGCGGATTTTGAAAGCGTAAATGTTATTCCCGATGTTATTGTTGATTTTTCAAATCCGGCAGTGCTTGACGGACTTTTAGCATTTGCCGAAAAGAACAGTGTGCCTTGCGTTCTTGCGACAACGGGATATTCCGAGGAGCAAATTGAAAAGATTAAGAAAGCATCAAAGATAATACCTATTTTCTTTACCGCTAATATGTCGCTTGGTGTAAATTTGCTTTGCTCTCTTGTCAAAAAGGCTTCAAGTGTTCTCCTTGACGGATTTGATATTGAGATTATCGAAAAACACCATAACAAAAAGATAGATGCACCCTCGGGTACCGCTTTAATGCTCGCTAATGCGATTAACTCGGTAAACAACGAAAAGTATTCTTACGAATATGACCGCCACTCAAAGCGTGCTAAACGCTCGACAAACGAGATTGGTATTCACTCGGTTAGAGGCGGAACAATAGTCGGCGAACACGAGGTTATTTTCGCAGGAAATGACGAAGTGATTTCTATTTCACATACGGCTTTTTCAAAAGAAGTTTTTGCATTTGGCGCACTTCGGGCTTGTGAGTTTATATCAAAGCAAGATGTAGGTCTTTACGATATGAATAATATTTTATCACTATAAAAATCATATTAAAAAGTGCTGTGAAATTTTGGTTTCACGGCACTTTTTATTATACTATTTTCATTTTTTCTTTTAGTCCGTTTAGACTTTTATCATACTGCTCTTTTGTGATGGCTTTTGTAGATAAAAATGTGTCTAATGTTTCCTTTTGGCTATCAAAAAGCTTTTTGTTCTTTTTGTAACTCAAATACCCTTCGAGTATAACAGTTGCGGCAACCGCATCTATATTTTCTTTTCTTTTCTTGCCGAATGTATTATTCATATCGAGAAGATTATAAGCCTCCATTGTGGTACAGCGCTCGTCATACATTTCGGTAGGAATACCGCTCTTTTCCTTTATTTTTTCGGCAATTTCGGTACAGGTTTGTGCCCTTTCTCCCAAAGAGCCGTCCATATTTTTCGGAAGTCCTACCACTATTTCCCCTACACCGTATTCATTTACAAGCTCGCAAATTTTATTTACAAGCCTTTCGATATTATACTCTTTAATAACGTTTTTAGGAAAAGCAAATTTTTCGCCTTCGTCCGAGGTTGCAATTCCTGTTCTTGCGATTCCCAAATCAACACCCATAATAATCATTTTACTTCATCCACCTTTTGCATAAAGGTCGAAAGTCTATGCCTTACGGGTAAAAACTCGTCCGGCAAATGAGTATGGTCATTCCAATACTCAACAGTAAACTTACCGTCCTCGTAATCAAGCAGTGCAACGGCGGTATTTTCAGTCCAAGCAACATCTCCGAGCTTTTCGATAGTTCCGTAAAAAATCCGAGCCAAAAGACAACGGATAACACCGCCGTGAAGTGCTATTCCTACTGTTTTATCGGGGTTTTCTTCGGCAATTTTCAAAATTACATTATAAATTCTCTCATAAGCATCACGCATAGCTTCTCCGCCCTCGGGAGCAAAATCCTGCGGATGATGATACCAAGCATCAGCCATTTCGGCGTTTGTATCAAACGACTCTGCAAAAGGCTTTCCGTCAAAGATACCCGCATTTATTTCACGAAGGTCGTTATCTATTTTAACATCCATAAAACGGTCGCCTAAAACCGCAAAAGCCGTTTTCTGTGCCCTAATCAACGGGCTTGTGTACATAGCATCAATTTGAACATCCTTAAATCTTTCGGTCAAAAAATCAAGTTGAGTTTGACCGAGCTTTGTTATATCGCAATTAAGACCGCCCTGAAAAAGCCTATATTGATTTCCTATCGCTTCACAATGTCGTATTAAATAAATTTTTGTCATAATAAATCACCAAAGGCAATTATACCACAACAATTATTATTTCGCAACAACCTCATTTTTCAGTTCTTCATCATTAAAATAAGCCTTAAAGTTTTGCATTGTAGTTTCGGCAATTCCGTAAAGTGCTTCACGGGTTAAGAATGCTTGGTGTGATGTTACTAACACATTAGGCATTGAAATAAGGGTTAAAAATTTATCGTCATAAATAATATCGTCCGACTTATCCTCAAAGAAAAGGGTTGTTTCCTCCTCATAAACATCAAGTCCGGCAGCTCCTATTTGACCTGATTTTATGCCCTCGATAATTGCCTCGGTGTCAATTAGCTGTCCGCGCGAAGTGTTTATAATATAAACACCCTTTTTCATTTTGTTTACTGTTTCTCGGTTTATTAGGTTATGATTATCCTTTGTAAGAGGACAATGAAGCGATACTATATCACTTTGTGTTAAAAGCCTATCAAAATCACAGTATTCTCCCTTAAATTCGGAATTTTCGTACGGGTCATAGCCTAAAACCTTCATACCGAACCCGTTACAAATTTCCGAAAAGGCACAACCTATTTTTCCGGTGCCGACTATTCCTACTGTTTTTTTGTGCAAATCAAAACCGCAAAGGCCGTCAAGAGAAAAATTATGGTCTCTTGTTCTGATATAAGCTTTATGAAGCTTTCTGTTAAGGGTTAAAATCATTCCCATTGTATGCTCGGCGATAGCATAAGGCGAATAGGCAGGTACACGAAGAATTTTTACCTTTCCGTTTGCCGCCTTAATATCAACATTATTATATCCCGCGCACCGCATAGCGACTACACCGACACCGTATTCATAAAGCTTATTGATAACATTTTTATCAACATTATCATTAACAAAGGCACATACTCCGTCGCAACACGCCGCCATACTAACCGTATCGGCATTTAGTTTGTTTTCAAAATATCGGATATTTATATCCTCGTCCTCAACCATAGAAAAGCTTTGCCTATCATAAGGCTTTGCATCAAAAAAAGCTATTGTTTTCAAAAAAATCCCTCCCGAAGATATTATCTCAATCTTAGGGAGGTTTATTCTAAACTTATAATGCTTTTTTTATTGCTTCAAGCAATTCGCCGTATTCTTCAAAGGCGGGAATTTCGGGATAGTCAGCCTTTATTTTATCGGTACTCTTAAATAAAAATCCTGCTTTACTTGCCTTTATCATTCCAAGGTCATTAAAACTGTCGCCCGATGCTATTGTATCATAGCCTATCGACTGTAATGCTTTTACGGTTGTATATTTTGATTTATCAACACGCATCTTAAAGCCGGTAATTTCGCCGTTTTCGGCAACCTCTAAGGTGTTACAAAAAATCGTAGGCCATCCGAGCTTTTTCATAAGAGGAGTTGCAAACTGTTCAAAGGTATCACTTAAAATAATGACCTGCGTAATACTGCGAAGCTCATCTAAAAACTCCTTTGCACCATCCATAATATCAATTTGTTCGATAACCTCTTGAATTTCTTTAAGACCTAAATTATGCTCTTTCAAAATCTTAATGCGGTATTTCATCAGTTTATCATAATCAGGCTCATCACGGGTAGTGATTTTAAGCTCGGGAATACCTGTTTTATTAGCAAAGGCAATCCAAATTTCAGGGACTAAAACACCCTCCATATCAAGACATACAATATTCATTTTGTTTCTCCTTATTTTGCATACTTCTTATACATATTGATTTGATCGTAAACGGCAGGCCAACGGGATTCTCCATTTAGAGTAACACACACATAATTTTTATCAGTTTGGCTTTTTCCGTATGTAACAATGCAATAACCCGATTCGTTTACAAAACCCGTCTTACCGCCTAAAATAGTAGCGGTTTCGGGCTCGGTTCCGTACATATACTTGAAAATAGTATTTTCAAGAAGAATACCCTCGGGGTGCTTATCGGTTTTTGAGGTTGTAAACCTATATGTAGATATTATTTTTTTGCAAAGCTCGTTTTTAAGCGCGTTTCTGAAAATAACCGCCAAATCTTCGGCAGTAGTATAGTGATTATCATTATGAAGCCCCGTACAGTTTGTAAAATGGGTATTTTTAAGACCTAACTGCTTCGCTTTACCGTTCATAAGATTTACAAAAGCTTCTTCGCTACCTGAAATCTTTTGTGCAAGACCGATAGCCGCATCTCCGCCGGAGGGTAAAATCGTACCGTACAGCATATCCTCTACCGTAATAACCTCACCTGCCGAAAAACCGGCAACCGTTGCCCCGTCTCTATAAAGCGGGTCGGTTATTTGGTAAGTCATAGTAAATGTATCCGATAGATCCGTAATGTTTTCGACAGCCACTAAAAGTGTCATAACCTTTGTAGTAGAGGCGGGAAAAGCCTTTTTATCCGAATTTCGTGAAGCAATTACGGTATTGCTGTCGTCGTCAATAAAAAGCGATATTTGGCTTTTTATATCGGCATCAACGCTTAATGTACTACTGTTACGCTTCGCAAAAGAAACACTTTTAGTTTCATTCTTTTTCGTGTTATCCGTTTTGTTTTCGGCTTGACTTACAGTATTATCGGGATTTGCCGTTTTACCTTCTTTTTTATTATCGGCACACGATTTTACGCCGACAAAAATCCCGAAAACAAGCAGTGCGAAAATTAAAACCGCCAAAGCTCTTACAGCATTAACCTTAATAACTAAAAAGAGTCTTTTTTTCTTTCGTGATTTTAAGTTATTTTGATTCGAATATTTTCTATCGGTTTTTGAAGGCGAATTTAATTTTTCTTCAATTTTACTGAAATAATCGCCGTAATCTTTGGAGTAAAAATCCTCTGACATTCAATACTTTCCTTTATGTTAAAATCCTCTACCGGCTCCGCCGCCGCCGAAGCTACCGCCGCCGCCACTAAAACCGCCGAAGCCTCCGCCTGAACCGAAGCCTCCGAAATGATTATTGCCGTTTCCGCTTCCGAATCCGAACGGAAGTAAAATAATTCCCCGTCTTCTGAAAAAAAGCGAATAAAGAATTATAATAACCAAAAGTATTAACCAGCTGACAATTACTGTCGTAGCAGAACTGCCCTCTTCTACCGCCTCGGGCAAGTCATCGGCAGGAACATAGCTTTCGCTCGGCTCAAATCCGTACTCAACATAAATTTCGTCAAGCACGGCATTATAAACACTTACAAGACCTACCGAGAAATTATCGTTCTTAAAATAGGGAGTGCCGTAATTATCAAGAATTCTACCCGTTTTGCTATCGGGCAAAGCACCTTCAAGGCCGTAGCCTACGGATATATAAACCTGCCTATCCTCACTCGCCAAAAGAATTACAACACCATTGTTTTTTTCCTTGTCGCCTACTCCCCATTCTCTACCTAAATTTAGAGCATAATCGGAGATTTCATCGCCGTTTGTCGTTTCAACAGTTACAACCACTACCTGTGCCTTTGTTTTTTCGGCAAGCTCGGCGCCTTTGTTGTATATAGTTTCCTCGTCCGCTTCATCAACCACATCGGCAAAGTCATTTATAAAAAACTTTTGGGTAGGTTTAAGTGTTTCTTCTTCGCAACCGCAAAGGCACAAAAGCGAAGAGATAACAAACACGCACAAAAAAATTGATAGTATTTTTTTCATTAAATTCACACTGATTATTCAAAAGACACTTCGGGAACTTGGTCAGTTCCTTCGGCATTTTCAAAATAATCCACCTTTTCAAATCCGAAAATTCCCGCAATAATGCTTCGTGGGAATTTCTTTATCGAAACATTATAGCTTTCGGCAACATCATTATAATCTTTTCTTGCAACCGCCAAACGATTTTCGGTTCCCGCAAGTTCATCAAGCAAAGCGGTATATTGCTCACTCGCTTTAAGCTCGGGATAATTTTCCGTAACGGCATTTACAAAAACCGAAATAGCCTTATCAAGCTCTTCTGATGCTTCCTGTTGTTTTGAAACGGAATTTGCATTATTAACAGCAGAACGGGCTTCGGTTACGGCAATATAGGTTTCACTTTCATAGTCGGAATAACCCTTAACCGTTTTTACAAAGTTAGGAATTAAATCAGCACGTCTTTGAAGCTGTGTTGAAATTTGCGATTTTGCATTATTCACCTTTTCTTGGGACGAAACAAGACCGTTATATGAAGAAATTGTCGGAATTGCAATCACAAGAACTATTGCTAAAACAATTATTAAAACCTTTATACCTTTTTTCATAAAAAATTTCCTCACTTAAATTGTTCTAAAAACTCAGATATTCTATTTAGTGCCTCTAAAATATGCTCTGTGCTGTAACAGTATGATGCCCTGATAAAGCCCTCGCCACCTTGACCGAAAGCGGTGCCGGGCACTACGGCAACATGCTTTTCGTTAAGAAGTCTTTCACAAAATTCATCACTTGAAAGACCCGTTGACTTAATTGACGGGAAAACATAAAATGCGCCCTTCGGCTCACGGCAGGTAAGCCCTATATCGTTAAAGCCTTTTGTAATAAGTCTTCTTCTTCGATTATATTCTTCGTGCATACTTGCCACGGCACTGTCGCAGTTTTTAAGTGCTTCAATAGCGGCATATTGAGATGTAGTAGGCGCACACATAATTGCAAACTGATGAATTTTTGTAATTTGGCTCATAAGCTCTTTCGGTCCGCAAGCGTAACCTAATCGCCAACCTGTCATTGAAAACGCCTTTGAAAATCCGTTTACCGTAACAGTCCTTTCGTACAGTCCGTCAATACTTGCAGGAGCTATATGACCGTTACCGGAAAAAGTAAGCTCGGAATAAATTTCGTCAGATAAAACAATAATGTCGGTATCTTTCAAAACCTCGGCAATTTCAATCAAATCCTCTTTTTCCATAATCGCACCCGTAGGATTGCAGGGAAACGGAAGTATTAAAAGCTTTGTTTTATCGGTAATAGCATCCAAAAGTTGCTTTTTCGTAAGCTTAAAGTCATCTTCGGCTTTTGTTTCGATTATAACCGGCTTTCCGCCCGCAAGCATTGTAATAGGCTCATAACAAACATAACTCGGTTGCGGGATAATTACCTCGTCGCCGAAAGATATAATAGCACGGATAGTAGCATCAATAGCCTCACTTCCGCCGACAGTTACCAAAACTTCGCTTTTGCTGTCATATTTTATATTATATTTTCTTAAAAGGTAATTTGTTATTTCTTGGCGAAGAGCATCAAGTCCCTTGTTAGAGGTATATTTAGTCTTTCCTTTTTCAAGAGATGTTATACCGGCTTTTCTCACCTCCCACGGAGTTTGAAAGTCGGGTTCGCCAACGCCTAACGAAATTACCTCATCCATTGTTTCGGCAATATCAAAAAACTTTCTGATACCCGACGGCTTAATATCTAAAACCGTTTTATTCAAAATGGATGAATAGTCTATCATAAAAGAAATTGCCCCCTGTCATCTTTGTCGCTGTTGTAAAGCTTAACATCCATTTCTTTGTAGCGACGCATAACAAAATGGGTTGTAGTAGATGTAACGGAATCAATAGTAGCAAGCTCTCGGGCAACAAAACGAGCAATATCTTGAAGAGTTTTTCCTTTTACAACTACATTAAGGTCATACACGCCCGACATAAGATAAACCGACTCAACCTCTCTATACGAGGCAATTTTTTCGGCAACTTCTTCAAATCCGAGTCCTGCTTTCGGAACAACATTAAGTTCAACAATAGCCGAAACATAAGTACCGTCTATTTTATCCCAGTCAATAACAGCCTTATATCCGCAAATAATACCTTTTTTCTCGAAAGTCTTTATTTGCGATTGTACTTCATCGGTAGAAATACCGAGCATTGTAGCAAGGTCATCAACCGAATAACGGGCATTTGTAGCCAAAACCTTCAAAAGTTCAATATTCATAAATTTATCCTCCGACATTTAATTTTCCGAAACATCAAACAGCCCTAAATTTGTAGGGGTAGTTATTACCGCCAACGGCCACTGCGGGTCAGGTCCGCAGCTCATACGCTCAACCGCACAAAATTCGGGACCGTTTTTATTGCCGACATGGGTTACCCAGTGGTATCCGTTAGAATATCCCGCATAAAGACAAATATGTGTGCAATACTGACTTCTGTTCTTAAAGTCGGTAAACAACATCAAAGAGCCAAGCGGAATATCGGTTTCGGTGCTGAACACCGTCCGGTTTCCGTTTTCACGGGCAGTGAAAGGAATTACGGTAGAATATCCGGCATCTACCCATTTTTTACCTGCAATATACCAGTCATTTGCAGAGGTGGATTTGTTAGGTCTTGCCAAAGCGGAGGTATCAATACCTGCCACATTAGGTAAATAGTTAAAGTAAACATAAGTAGCATAAGAAGCACAAACAAGTCCGCTCTTTTCGAACTGTGCAATATTAGGTCTTCCGTCCGAAAGTGTTTCGTAACCGCTCGAACCGCCGCCGTAGGTTATATTGGAAAGCCAACCTCTATGAGGCTTATCCTCACAAAGAATATAAACCCACATAAGTCCGTCGCTTTTATGCTTACTTAAATTATATCCGCAATATTCAAGCGCATCCAAAAAGACATTATCATTTATGCTTAAATTTGAATTGTATTTATACCTGAAAGCAGGTGTACTCGAAACGGGTGTGCTTGAAGCAGGTGTACTGCTCACAACAGGTGTGCTTGAAGCAGGTGTACTCGAAACGGGAATTTCACTTGAACTTACCGTTTCGCTTGAAACAGGCTCAACCGATACAACGCTCGCAACCGAGCTTGAACTAACCGTTTTTTCTACTTTTTTATGCTTATTAGCAAAAGGCATTATAGCCAAAGCAATAACAAGTGCCAAAATTACCGCAACGACACTGTAAAACAACTTTTTTCTCGTTTTTGCCAAGTAAAAAACACTAACACCTAACGAGTATAACAAAATACCGATTTTTTTCAAAACCCTTTTAATAATAATCCCCCCATACTTATACCTTGTAATTATACCTTAAAATAGCAAAAAATTCAAGTTTTTTATAAATAAAACCAAAACAAAAAAGCGCCTTAAACCGTATGTATTTAAGAATAGCATTTCTTAATAAACATACAGCCGATTCGGCGCTTTTAATTTTAATTTGTTATTATGCTTTTTTCATATCCTCAAAGGTATCGGTAATTTCCTTTTCGGGAGCCTTTGTCAAAAGACTTACTACAACGATTACAAGAAGTCCGAGTAAGAACGCAGGTAATAACTCGTAAATATCAAGTATTGTTCCCGCAAATTTAACTCTGACAACAAATTTCCAAACAAATACCATCAATCCGCCTGTAAGCAGTCCGGCAATCGCACCGTATTTATTAGCGCGTTTCCAGAACAGTGAGCAAATCACGACCGGTCCGAACGCCGCGCCGAAACCGCCCCAAGCGAACGAAACAATTCTGAATACCGAACTTGCAGGATCTCTTGCGAGAACCATAGCAACTATCGAAAGAGCGATAACCGAAACACGAGCGAGTATCATAGAAGCTTTTGCGGAAAGTTTAAGACCGATTGCTTCCTTTAATATGTTTTCGGAAACGCTTGATGCAGAAGCCAAAAGCTGTGAATCGGCGGTTGACATTGTAGATGCCAAAATACCGGCAAGAATAATACCTGCAACAAAAGACGGAATATATCCGAACTTACTGATTACTTTTGAAATATCAACTATAATCGTTTCGGCATCAGTAGCATTAGCATACGCAGGAACTATATTTGCCTTCATCAAGCTATATCCTACAACACCGATAAGAATGGCAACACCCATAGAAATTACAACCCAAACACTTGCAACTCTACGGGAAAGTTTGAGCTTTTCTTGATTTTCTATTGCCATAAATCTAAGCAAAATGTGTGGCATACCGAAATATCCGAGTCCCCAAGCAAGAGTTGATGCAACAGGCAAAGCGCCGTAGCTTCCCGTCTTCATACTTGCAACATCAAAGCCCTTAAACAAATCAAGATATCCGTCAAGCGACTTAACATTGTTAAAAACATTCGAAAATCCGTGAACTGCACCCTCTCCGAATCCAAGTACAACCAGCAAAGCGACGGTCATAATAATACTCTGGACAAAGTCGGTAGTAGATGCCGCAAAAAATCCACCCAATGTACAGTAAATAACAATAACAGTAGCACTAATAATCATTGCCATAAAATAATCAATACCGAAAAGTGTATTAAAAAGCTTACCGCAAGCCGCAAATCCCGATGCGGAATAAGGAATAAAGAACACGATAATAAACAACGCCGCAACGGTAGTTAAAACCTTACTGTTACCGCCGAATCTTTTGTTGAAAAATTCAGGCAAGGTATAGGCACCGAGCTTTTCGCTGTAAACTCTAAGACGCCTTGCAACCAACAACCAGTTGAGATATGTACCGATAGCAAGACCGATAGCAGTCCAAGCGGCCTCAGCCAAACCGCCCATTAAAGCAACAGCGGGAAGTCCCATAAGAAGCCAACCGCTCATATCAGAAGCCTCGGCACTCATAGCAGTTACGAAAGGCCCTAATTTTCTTCCACCTAAATAATAGTCGGATGCGGTTTTATTCTTATTAGAAACCGCAAATCCCATTACTACCATCATTAGCATATAAACAACAATAGCAACAAGTACAATAATGTCTTTTGTAACCATTAGACATTATCCCTCCTCAAAATGAATTAACAAATAAAAAAGCGAAGACGCTTTTTTCAAAGTATCTTCGCTATTATAACACAAAAAGTCGAAAAAGGCAAGTACTAATAAGCAACGCCCTGTTCAAGCATTGCATTGGCAACCTTTTCAAATCCGGCAATATTTGCACCGGCAATTAAGTCGCCCTCCATACCGTACTTTTTAGCAGCATCATAAGAATTCTTATAGATGTTAGCCATAATTTGATGTAATTTCTCGTCAACCTCGTCGGCAGTCCAAGACAATCTCATCGAGTTTTGGCTCATTTCAAGACCTGATGTTGCAACACCGCCGGCATTAACAGCCTTTGAAGGAGCAACAACAACGCCGTTTTCTCTAAGATACTCACAAGCCTCTAATGTAGTAGGCATATTAGAAACCTCTACATAATACTTAACGCCGTTCTTAACTATATTCTTGGCATCTTCGATACCAACCTCGTTTTGTGTAGCACAAGGCATAATAATATCAACCTTTTGCTCCCACGGACGCTTACCCTCAAAGAACGGAACACCGAACTTATCAGCATAATCTTTAACCTTATCGCGTCTTGAATCACGCATTTGGAGCATAAAGTTCAACTTTTCTTCGGTAGAAACGCCATCCTTATCATAGATATAGCCGTCAGGACCGGAAATAGTAACTACCTTACCGCCAAGCTCACTTATCTTTTTAGCAGTACCCCAAGCAACATTACCGAAACCGGAAATTGCAAAGGTCTTGCCCTTAATTGACTCACCGAATGTTTTAAGCATTTCAACTACATAGTATGTAGCACCGAAGCCGGTAGCCTCAGGACGAATAAGCGAACCGCCGTAGCACAAGCCCTTACCTGTCAAAACACCGGTAAACTCGTTGCGGAGGCGTTTATATTGACCGAACAAATAACCGATTTCACGGGCACCTACGCCTATATCGCCTGCCGGTACATCGGTATCAGCGCCGATATGCTTCGAAAGCTCGGTCATAAAGCTTTGGCAGAAACGCATAATTTCGCCGTCGCTCTTACCACGCGGGTCAAAGTCAGAACCGCCCTTACCGCCACCAAGCGGAAGTCCCGTAAGACTATTCTTAAAGGTTTGTTCAAAACCTAAGAATTTCATAATAGAAGCATTAACGGTAGGATGCAAACGAAGACCGCCCTTATATGGACCGATTGCAGAGTTGAACTGAACTCTGTAACCGCGGTTAACATGAACCTTATTTTGATCGTCAACCCAAGAAACTCTGAACGAAATCATTCTCTCTGGCTCTACCATTCTTTCAAGAACACCATACTGTTCATATTGAGGATTTGCCTCAACAACCGGCTCTATCGATTCGAAAACTTCTTTTACAGCCTGTAAAAATTCAGGCTCGCCGGCATCGCGCTTTTCAAGCGCTTCGTAAACTTTGTTCAAATACTCTAATTTAAACATTTATACCACTCCTTTTTTTAATGAAACTATTTTACCACTATAAATGTTGTATGTCAATAGAGGCAACTGTATTTTTTGGCGTACAGTTTTTGGCAAGATTTATGTCGTCGAATGTCGCAAACAAAAAGTCTATTATTATCGTGGCAAGAGCCAAAGCTCCTGCTGAGATTTACGAAAGGATCGCCGTAATTATGAAACGTATGTCGGAAGAGCTTAAAAAAATAATGACGGATTTGCTTAACGAAAGGTTATCCGAGCGGGAAATAACATCACTTAGAGATGAGGGCTTTTCTCTTAAAAAGCCGACACGAAAGGCCGCAGTTATGATTTCTCTTTACAAAAAAGCAATCTCAGGCGATATTTCGGCAATCAAAGAACTTCGCAGTATTGTTTCGGCAGATAACACCGAAGCAAATGAAGGGACGGTGATGATTGTTGACGACATCTGAATTCAGATTATCCGAAATAATAGGAAAAGGATATGACGAATTTTGGAATTGTGAAAAAAGGTATCGGGTGTTAAAGGGAGGTAAAGCTTCAAAGAAAAGTACCACTACTGCTCTTAACTTTATTTTCCGAATAATGAAATATAAAGAAAGTAATCTGCTCGTTGTGCGACAAGTGATGAACACCCACAGAGATTCCACCTTTGCCCAACTTAAATGGGCACAGGAGAAGCTTTTAGTTTCACATCTTTGGTACAACACGGTATCTCCGATGGAGATGACCTACATACCTACGGGACAAAAGATACTGTTTCGAGGATTTGACGATGTGCTTAAACTTGCTTCAACCACGGTTCCAAAGGGTTATCTTAACTTCGTATGGATAGAAGAAGCTTTTGAGATACCCAAAGAATCGGATTTCGAAAAACTTGACTTATCGGTACCTCGAGGAAAAATTCCCGAAAATCTATTTAAGCAAACCACCCTTACATTTAATCCGTGGACTGACACACATTGGCTTAAAAAGCGGTTTTTCGACGCTCCTCAACATAACTGTGAAACCTTCTCTACAAACTACCTGATAAACGAATTCCTTGACAAAACCGACATTGAAGTTTTTGAGCGAATGAAGAATACTAACCGCCGAAAATATGAGGTTGCCGGTCTTGGAAATTGGGGCATTTCAGAGGGGCTTGTATATGAGAATTGGGAAATCGGAGTAATTGATATCGAAGACGAGTACCAAGATGACTATAAAAACTTTTTCGGGCTTGACTACGGATATTCAAACGACCCCACAGCCTTTATCGCCTTTAAGGTTAATCCTAAAATTAAAACAATTTATGTTTTTGATGAGTTCTACAAGAAAAGAATGCTTAATTGCGATATTGCAGAAGAAATCAAGAAAAGAGGATATGCCACGAAAATAAAATTAACTTCCACGCTTGGATAAACCCTTACCGAGTAAAAACAACCGATAGCGATATTTCTACCGTAAACAGCGAAAGCCCTGTATATAAATGGCTGAATGACGGCAACAGCGAAAACGATAAAAATGTAATATTATTTAACGGCATTTACCTAAACCCTGCTTCAAGTGAGGTTATCAAGCTTATTAGCGACGGCGTTCGGGAAATAATAAACAATTATGATATTGACGGAATACATATTGACGATTATTTTTATCCTACAACCTCTCCCGATTTTGATTTATCTTCGTACAACGAATATTTAAGCGAAAGTGAAAATCCGCTATCCTTAAACGAATACAGAACGAGCAATATAAACTCGCTGATAAGCTCACTTTATACCGCAATAAAATTCAAAAGCAAGGATTTAATTTTCAGTATAAGCCCATCGGCATCTATAAACAAAAATCTTAACACATATTACGCCGATATAAGGGCTTGGTGTGAAAATGATTGTGTTGATATGATAATACCACAGCTCTATTTCGGTTTTGAATATCCCAATGAAGAATTTAGATTTGATAAATTATTAAATGATTATTTAGAGCTTGATATACATAACACAAAGCTTTTAATAGGTCTTGCAACCTACAAAATAAAAACTACTGCCGAGCCTGATACTGCCGAATGGGCAGACGGAGAAAAAATCATAACAAAACAAATTGATATTTGCAAGAAAGAAAATAAGGTGTCGGGTATTGTGTTCTTTTCCTATTCATCATTTTTATCGTTTGTAAATAATTAAAGCACCAAAACGGTGCTTTAATTATTTCTATTCAAGATTTAATTTTTTAGATAAGAAGTAATTTGTTATACAATAATAAATTATTCCCTGAGTTATTATTATAAAGAAAATAAATGCCATAAAGCCTTGGGTTATTGTTGTAAATGTTGCGTTTTTGAATATGCTTTCAGCGGCATCAAAGCCGGTAATTGTTGCTATAACCAAAATAAATGTGTTTATTGCCTGAATTACCGCATAAATACAAAAATACGCAATTACCGAGCCTAAAATTTTATTCTTAAACTGCTGTCCTATTGCCATACTTGCATAAAACATTAAAAGAGTTGTGCAAATAGATAAAACAATCATAATCGGCACTTCTATCATTGTAGCAATTCCGTTTGCTTTGCCCGTTGTAGCAAAATAAGAATTTATAAATTCATTTATAAATTCGAAAATTTTGGTCATATTTTCTTTTGTACCTAACATTAAAACAACAGAACCTACCGCTACTACCGCATTAGTCAGCATTACAACTATTCCGCAAAGAAGCTTACAAAAGATATGATTATGTGCCTTAAAGGGCAATGTAAAGGTCAAATAACCCTGTTTTGTAAGTAAATTTTGATAAAATCTCACTATTACTACTACGCTGCCTACAACAAATACCGCAATAATACCAGCAACCGAAAGAGTAGCCGTAACCGTTTTCCAAAAAGCCAATATTCCCTTTTGGTCATTTTTGATGTACGAAAAAACTCTTGTAAGTAACGAAAGTCCGACAAGCACAAAATAAAGAGGAAGCATTGTTTTGTATAAAGAGATAAACTCCTGTTTATAAAGCTTTCTTAACATCTGAATACCTCCCTAAAATACTCGTCAACACTTTTTTGGTAATTATCTCTGATATTATCGACAGTGTCGCAAAGCACAACTTCACTATTGTTTATGAAAATTACATCGCTTAAAATTTGTTCAACATCACTTATTAAGTGGGTTGAAATGATAATAGTTGCATTCGAATCGTAATTTGAAAGAATTGTGCGAAGTATATAATCTCTTGTTGCAGGGTCAACACCCGCAATAGGCTCATCAAGTAAATAAAGCTCTGCTTTTCGGCTCATAACAAGAATTAGCTCGACCTTTTCCTGAGTTCCCTTTGAAAGTGTCTTAATCTTTGCTCTTGGATTTATCGAAAGACTGGATAACATCTTTTCGGCTCTTTCCACTACAAAATCCTCATAAAAATCCGCAAAATAATTTATCATTCCCTCAACCGTCATTGAAGGTGTTAAAAAATTGTGGTCGGGCAAATACGAAACAATTTTTTTAGTTTCAACGCCTATTTTATTTCCGCCGATTGTTATTTCTCCGAATGTCGGCGTAAGAAGTCCTGCCGCAATTTTAATAAATGTTGTTTTTCCGCTTCCGTTAGGACCTAACAGTCCTACGATTTTACCTTTGCCAATGTTAAAATTAACATTGTTTAAGGCAACATTACCCTTAAAGTTTTTCGTAAGGGCAACGCATTCAAGTATATTTTCCATAAGCTCAAACCTTTCAGTTTATTTTCTTAATAAATTCCGATATTTCGTTCTTTTCAATTCCCAAATCATTCATTTTTTGCAAAAATTCGTTAGTGTTTTTTTCAATATATTCAGCTTTAAGATTTGAAATAGCTTCGGCATTTTCGGTAATATATCTTCCGTCGCCTCTTTTTGTTTCAACAAGTCCCAAAGCTTCAATTTCCACTAACGCCCTTTGCATTGTATTCGGATTAACTCCGGCGTCAAGGGCTAAATCACGAACCGAATCAAGCTTATCGCCCGGTTTATAATCACCTTTTATTATTTTCGAGCTGATTATATCAATTATCTGCTTAAAAATCGGAGTTTTATTGTCAAATTCCCATGCCATTTGCTCACCTCACTGTATTATTGTATTATCAAACTAATACAATAATACAGCTTTTCTTTTTATTTGTCAAGTGTTTTTGCAAAAAAATAAAGAGTGTACCGTAAAATACACCCTTTATAATATTAAACTATAAAAACCAAATTAGATTTCAGCGAAGTACTTAATTGTACG
>DCHX01000007.1:6254-71093 GCA_002315685.1 Ruminococcaceae bacterium UBA1741 | reverse complement strand
CAAATCTCATACCGATAACATCGCTTGATACGATTTGGTCTTCATTGTAACCGAAAGATTCGCTCTTAGCAGCCTTCATAGCAGCATTGATGCCTTCCTTAGTTACATCAGCACCCTTAACAACAGCGGTAAGGATAGTAGTAGAACCGGTAGGAACAGGAACACGCTGAGCAGAGCCGATAAGCTTGCCGTTAAGCTCAGGAATTACAAGTCCGATAGCCTTAGCAGCGCCGGTTGAGTTAGGAACGATGTTTGCAGCACCTGCACGAGCACGGCGAAGGTCGCCTTTTCTGTGAGGACCGTCAAGAATCATTTGGTCGCCGGTGTAAGCGTGGATAGTGCTCATAATACCGCTTTGAATAGGAGCGTAATCATTAAGAGCCTTAGCCATAGGAGCTAAACAGTTAGTTGTGCAAGAAGCAGCAGAAATGATGTTATCCTCTTTTGTAAGAGTCTTTTCATTTACGCTGTAAACAATAGTAGGAAGATCGTTACCGGCAGGAGCGGAAATAACAACTTTCTTCGCACCGGCATCAATATGAGCCTGTGATTTTTCTTTTGAGCAGTAGAAACCTGTGCACTCTAAAACTACATCTACGCCGATTTGACCCCAAGGAAGATCCTTAGCATCCTTTTCAGCATAAATTTTAAGAGTTTTTCCGTCAACAGTAATTGTACCTGCTTCATCATCAGCAGAAACAGTATGCTTGTCTTCGCCGATAAAACCGCAGTAACCACCCTGAGCAGTATCATATTTAAGAAGATTTGCGAGCATTGATGGCTTTGTAAGGTCGTTGATAGCTACTACATCATAGCCCTCAGCACCGAACATCTGACGGAATGCGAGACGACCGATACGGCCGAATCCGTTAATTGCAACTTTTACCATAGTAAAATACCTCCAAAAAAATTTACCTCTATATTTTACCCCATTTAGTTCCATTTTTCAAGATAATTTTGACTATTTTTTAACAATTTTTTCATTTTCGTTAATATAGCATATTATTTATAGGCTCAACTAAATGGAAATTGATTATTTTTATCAAGAATTATTGAATTTCTGTCATCTTTTTGTTATAATAGCATCGAAAAATAGAAAAGTGAGATGAAATTATGGGTGCGTATGGTTCTCCGGATTTAAATAACAAATTTAATAGCGAACATCAAAACAATAATCATAAATTTGTAACATGTAGAAAATGTGGTTTTGTTTTTTCTAATTATTACAAAGCTTGTCCCCGTTGCAATACACGACACTTATCAATAAAACCTGTTTTTTTAATCATTTTAGCAATATTGTTTATAGTAATAAGTGTTATTATTGCACCACTTGGATTCGTTATATCCATAGTTTTAATAAAAACCGGCAAAGGTGCTATTAAGACAATAGGAAAGATTTCATTAACGATTTCTACAATAATTATGCTTTTGGGAATATTTAAACTAAGCAAAAAACTTATTAACGAAGCAAAAGAAAATGTTCCAAAAACAATCATTACACAGCAGGAAAATCAACTTATTGACAATTCGGATATATCAAGAACGGATACAAATAGACGAAAATATAATTTTTCGGGTAATGTTGATGCCGATGGTGTTTTAACCTCATGGACTTCAATGGAAGTTACACGAAATTATAATAATCATATCCCAAAAGACGGAAATGTTTTTGTTTTATGCGAAGTTGAAATAGAAAACAACTCGTCAAACTATATTTCGTTTTCAAACTCTTCTTGTGTTACTGCATTTTTTGATAACTATTTAACAAATCAATGTTCTTCGCAAATAATAGAATCTACTTTATCCCTACCAGAACAATGTTCAATTCCTACCGGAAAGAAGATAAAAGGTTATATAGCCTTTGAAGTTCAGGAAAATTGGCAAAAAGTCGAATTACGAATAACACCAAACATACTCGGCAAACGCCAAGCAGTTTTCAGTTGGCCACCGCAATAATAACATTTTCTGCTATTTTCATACCGTCAACAGCGGCACTTGTTATACCTCCAGCATATCCCGCACCCTCTCCGCAAGGGTACAAGCCGATAATATTTTGTGATTCTCCGTTTTCGTTTCTTAAAATGCGAATAGGCGAAGAACTCCTCGTTTCAGGAGCTGTTATAACAGCATCAAAATCGGCAAAGCCTTTTATTTTTTTATCGAATTCCTTTATTCCCTCTTTTAACGAATCGGTAACGAACTTAGGGAAAATATCTTCCATTTCAGCAAAAACCGTTTTCGGCTTAACGCTCGGCTTTACCTTGCCAAGCGTTGCTTTATCCCCGAAAACAAAATGTCCTACGGTTGTTATCGGCACATTTCCATTTGCTATTCCGTATGCTTTTTTCTCAATTTCCCTTTGAAACTCAAGTCCCGCCAAAACATCATTACTTTCAAAGTCCGACGTATCAACACCGACAAGCAAAGCAGAATTAGCATTAGCCTTATTTCTCGCATTTTCGCTCATCCCGTTTACAACAAGCATTTTTTCTTCGCTTGAAGCATTAACAACCTCGCCACCGGGGCACATACAAAATGTATATACTCCCCTGCCGTTTTTTAAATGAACAGCCATTTTATAATCGGCAGGTTTTAAATATTTACTCTCGGCAAAATCACCGTAAAGTGATTTGTTTATATTGCTCTGCAAATGTTCGATTCTAACACCTACCGAAAATGGCTTTTGCTCCATTAAAACACCGGTTTCTTTAAGCATTTTAAATGTATCCCGTGCCGAATGACCGATACAAAGTATTAAATTATCGCATTCTTTTCTTTCGCCGTTTATACTTACGGCGATTATTTTTTTATCCAATAGAAAAATTTTGTCAAGCTTAGAGCCGAAATTAACATCACCGCCAAGTGAAATTATCTCGTTTCTTATATTTTTCACAACCGATTTTAATATATCAGTGCCGATATGAGGCTTTGCATCGGTTAAAATATTATCATTAGCGCCGAACCTATTGAATGTTTTAAGCACTTCTCTTATTCTTTTATCCTTAATTCCCGTATTGAGCTTGCCGTCCGAAAAGGTTCCTGCACCGCCTTCGCCGAATTGAATATTTGAAGAAACATTTAGTTTTCCGCCATTAAAAAAACTCTCGACATCTTTACTTCTTGTATCAACATCAAAGCCACGCTCAAAAACAATAGGTTTCAGTCCCGCTCTTGCAAGATAGAGCGATGCAAACATCCCGGCAGGTCCGAATCCCACAACAATAGGTCTTGTCTTTGGAGAAAAATCGCACCTTTTCCATTCATATTCGGTTTCATTATAAAGACTTGCATTCTTAACTTTCTTAATTATTTTTTCTTCATTTCCATTTACATCAACTAACAAAGAACAACAAAAATGTAAATCATTTCTTTTTCTTGCATCAACCGATTTTTTATAAAGCTTAGTAGATTTTATTAAAGATTTATCTACTTTTAGTTCGTTACTCGCAACACCGATTAGACTGTTAAAATCAGTATCAAGAGGCAAACTGACATTATTTACGATAATCATTTTATACCCCTAAATACTTAATTATTGCATCACTTGCGCAAAACGCACTTGACCAAGCCCATTGAAGATTAAAGCCACCGCAATCGCCGTCAACATCAAGCACCTCGCCTACCGCAAAAAGTCCTTTATCTTTTTTAGACATCATAGTTTTATCCTCGAAGCCTTCGGTATCAAGTCCACCCGCAGTTACCTGCGAATTTTCAAATCCCGTAGTGCCCAAAACTTCAAACCTTAAATTTTTAATTAAAAAGGCAAGTGCCTTAATATCCTTTTGTGAAAGTGTTTGAGTATTATCTTTAAGGGGTTTGCCTATAAATTTAATAAGTTGTTGACCTACCCTTTTATTAAGCATACCCGTAAAAAATTCTTCCAAACAACTGTCGCTTAACGCTTTTGTTCTGTCGTTTAACAAAGCAACCAAATCATCAAAGCTATACTCTGGCATTAAATCAAGCAAAATATAAAACTTACCGTTTTTTCTTGAAACCTCACGGGAAAGCTGTAAAATCGGAGGTCCAGAAAGACCGTAATCGCAAAAAAGAACTTCTCCCGATTCGGTCTTCAATTTTTTATCATTAAAAACGAGTGTAGCATCAGCTTCAACCTTAATTCCCTTTAAGCTTTTAGTTACCGAGTTATCTGTTTTGATTTGAACTATGCTCGGTGTGGTGGGAATTACGGAATAACCTTTATTTTTCAAAATTTTAAGCATACTTCCGCTACTTCCGAGTTTTTTACCGCCCGACAAAAGTCCCGTTGCAATAACCACTGTTTTTGCAAAATATTTTTTATCGTTTGAACAAATAATATAGTTACCGTTTTTCTTAATTGTATCGGTAATTTCGGTCTCTAAATAAAGCTTGACACCCATTCTGTCTATTCCGAATCTTAAAGCGTCAACTACCGAAGATGCCTGCAAAGAATATGGATAAACCTTATCCTCCTCACTCTTAAACAAAACGCCCAAGCCGTTAAAAAAGTTTTCGGCAAAACAATTAGAATATTTATTAAGAGCAAACTTAAAAAACTCGGGATTTTCCGAATGGTATCTTTTAAGGCTTAAATTTTTATTAG
This sequence comes from Ruminococcaceae bacterium UBA1741, assembly GCA_002315685.1. Classification (GTDB taxonomy): domain Bacteria; phylum Bacillota; class Clostridia; order Oscillospirales; family Acutalibacteraceae; genus UBA737. The sequence goes on along the minus strand of DCHX01000007.1, from coordinate 66,508 downwards.
TAATATTGCATCTGCCGTTGCCCGTAGTTATAAGCTTTTTACCAACCCTTTGGAGTTGTTCGAAAACCGCAACCGAAATATTTATATTTTTTTGTTTTAAGCTTAAAGCGGTACAAAGTCCCGAAGCACCACCGCCGATTATAGCAACATCTATATAATTTTCCATCAATGTCTTTTATCCTTTTCACTGAACATTTCGCAGAAAGCAGCTGATTCAGACGGAGTTTCTCCGCCCTTATACAAATGTGAAACATCACCGAAGCCTCTGCACCTGAAATACGCTATGCCCTCTTCTCTTTCTTCGGTTTGAATTGTGGTAACACTTGTAGGAAGTGCAACAAAGCTTTGCCATAAAACAAGAGGCGAAACACCTAAAATATGCGAAAGCAAAACACTTTCAATTCCGAAATGGCAAAAGAAAACTATTGTGTCCTTATTGGGATTTACTGCCTTATAGTAATTGCCCTCTCTCTTATACCCGTGCTTTTCTATAAACTCGTCTAATTTTTCGCAAACTTCCTTATATACGGTATGAGCGGTACCCGATTGCATAAGCGGAGTATTGAGCCACTTGTCCTTATCGTATAGGTCTTTATCACAAGTCCAATACGACGGCATTAAATCCCACGGAATTCGTTTTTTATTAGTTACTGGGTCTAATATATATCCGGGAAATTCCATAAGCCAATCAAGCACAACCGCACTGTCATCCACAAATTCCATAGCGGTTTCACAGGTTATTCTTGCCCTGCCGAGCGGAGAACAATAATACTCGTTTGCACCCATATTTTTAATGCGTTCTCTTAAAAGCTTCGCCTCTCTGAAACCCTTTTCGGTTAAGGAATCGTGTTCATAATCGGGGTCGCCGTGCCTTAAAAAAACAATTCTCATATAATCACCATATAAACTATAACATATTTTACTTTTCTTTACAACAGAAAAACTGCTCACATAAAATTATGCGAGCAGTTCTTCTGTTTTTGGGTTTGAGGAGAATCGTGCCGAAAAAGATTGCGGCTTTCTCTTTCGGACAAGTAAATAATAAACTATCAATATTTCCGCAATATGAACTTATAATAAATTTTTTGTTAGTATATTGTAAACAACATCGGTCAATAATAGATACGAAAAATCAATAAAGGGAGTTATATTATGAAATATTCATCTGATGATAAAATCAAAGCCAAAAGCTTTTATCTGATTGTTGCAATTTGTTTGGTGGCTATTGTAGCAATTTCATACTTGGCAGTCGCAAAAAGCAACGAAAAAATGGGAAAAAGTAATAACAGTTCATTAAATTCCGATATATCGTCATATAATAATAGTACAGATGAAATAGGAACCGAATCGGCAACACAGCAAACCGAAAAAGAAGTAAGCGACATTCCTTACGAAAGCAAGGTCGAAAGTACCAAAGAAACAACAACCGAAAAAAAGAGTTTCGTAATGCCGATTAAAGGCGATATTATCAAAAATTACAGTGATACCGCTTTACAGTACGATTCAACCTATAACGATATGAGACTTCATAACGGTATTGATATTGCCTGTAAAGAAAATTCCCAAGTTGTATCCGCAAGTGCGGGTATTGTAACTGAGGTTACCGACACAACCGATTTCGGCAAAGTAATCACTATCGACCACAAAGACGGCCTTGTTACAAAATACTGCGGAATAGACACTTCTTATGTAAAGCAAGGCGAACAGGTTGCTATTTCAACACTTTTAGGTACCGTTAAAAATCCTCCTTGCGAATGTATGGATAAATGTCATATTCATATTGAATGTTATCAAGACGGAAAGCTTTGCTCACCGATTGAAGCATTCGGATTTAACAACTGACCTGCCCTCGAAAACATTTTTGTCGTTTAGGGGCAAAAGTAAACGCACCGTAAATCTCTTATGCGGTGCGTTTATTATTTTGCTTATTTTATGTAGGCTTCAAGTCTGTAAATGGGTTGACCTAAATTCATAAATCTATTCTCATATTCGGTAATGATATTTTCGCTAGATTCTTCAAAATCGGTGTTATGAACATCCAAAGATACATTTTTAAGAGCAAATCCGCAGGACGCAAACTGTTCAAGCGAAAACTCAAAAAAGTGCATATTATCGGTCTTTTGATGAATCTCGGCACCGCTTTTCATAATACGCTTGTAAATGCTTAAAAAGTTCTCACTTGTAAGCCTATGACTTGCATATTTCTTTTTGGGGAACGGGCAGGAAAAATTAAGAAAAATCCCCTCTATGCTTTGAGGCTTAATATGTCTTTCGATATATTCGGCCGAAATCTTCATAAACCGCAAATTGCCTAAATTTTCTTTTTGTGCAAGCTCGCAAGCAGACACGATAACATTAGACTCTTTTTCGACAGCCAAAAGGTTTATTTCGGGATGTCTTTTAGCATACTCTACGGCAAATTTACCCTTACCGCAACCGATTTCGAGATAAAGCGGTCTTGCTTTGTCAAACCAATTATCAAAATCAATATAATCCTTTTTATCAATAGAAGTGTTAAAGTTTCTATCTTCGCTTTCACTTACAAAAAGGTAGTTTTCTACACCCGAAAGTCTTTCTTCGAGGTGTTTCTTTTTTCTCATTCTCATTTCTTAAAATTCTCAATTTCATTTACAGCATTCTCGAGGAAATCTCCCTCAAACAATTCTACAACGCCCATATCAATCTGCTTTGCCAAATTAACATCAATAGGCATTTTAGCAAGAAGCTTTGAGCCGGTTTCTTTTACAATGCTATCACTGCCATTGCCGAAAACGGAAAATTCCTTACCGCAGTCAGGACATTTCACATAGCTCATATTCTCAATCATACCGATTACCGGAATATTCATCATATCAGCCATATTAAATGCCTTTTTAACGATAAGCGACACCAAATCCTGAGGAGAGGTTACAATAACAATTCCGTCAAGCGGTATCGTTTGGAAAACGGTAAGCGGTACATCACCGGTTCCGGGAGGACAGTCAATAAGCAAATAATCAAGGTCGCCCCAAACAACCTCTTGCCAAAACTGTTTCACAAGACCTGCAATAACGGGACCTCTCCAAATAACAGGGGCATCGGCTTGTTCAAGCATCATATTAACCGAAATTATCTTAATACCGGTTTTTGTTTCGGCAGGTAGAATTCCAAGCTCGTTTTGTAAAGCCTTATCCTTAATCCCGAACGCCTTCGGAATAGAAGGTCCCGTAATATCGGCATCAAGAATACCTACCTTATATCCCTTTCGGCTCATTTCCACAGCAAGCATAGAGGTTACGGTAGATTTTCCTACACCGCCTTTTCCGCTTACAACCGCTACAATATGTTTAATATTATTAAAAATTCCGGTAGGCTCTATAAGACTACCGTTTTCCTTTGAACCGCAATTACTACTGCAACTTTCGCAGTTTCCGCCACATCCAGCCATAACTATCACCTATTACATTAAAAATTCTTAAACGATTATATTCCTTTTTTATATATTTGTCAACTAATAAGGCAAATAATCAAACTGCAACAAAAAGGGACTGTAAAACATAAGTTTTCGCAGTCCCCTTTATGGCATTTTCAAAACGCATTTAGTCCGAAACTAACGGTTAGTGCCTTATCCACCATATCCATAGAAGGTGTATCAAGACTTCCCATTCGCTCTTTAAGCCGCTTTTTATCAATAGTTCTCACCTGTTCAAGCAGAACGATAGAATCCTTTTGAAGACCGCAACCGTTAGCATCAACCTTAATATGTGTCGGGAGATTAGTCTTATCACGCTGACTTGTTATAGCCGCCGCAATAACGGTAGGGCTGTACTTATTGCCCACATCGTTTTGAACAATTAAAACAGGTCTTACCCCACCTTGCTCAGAGCCTATCACGGGACTTAGGTCAGCATAATATATTTCTCCGCGTTTTATATCCATTTTAATTTCACTCTCCGAATATTTCTAAAACTATTGTTACCTTTTTTTCGGTTTTTTAATCGTAAAAAACTACATCTTTTATTACAATCTATTCGAAGATTATTTTTGAAGTTACTTTACAAACAGCTTTTGAAAATCGGAAAGTTACTTTTTTTCGGGATTATCGAACTTTTTTAGGCATACCGTATTCTTTTTTGCCGAGTTCTATTGATTTAAGTAAAAATGACATATTTTCGCCGAGTGTTCTCATTGTAAGTAGTCCCTCTTCGTCCGAATTTGCATCGCCAATATTTTTACCGTGAACGCCGTTCCAATATCGGCTTGATGCAATCGGCATACCGCTTATCGTAAAATACTTATTAAGCTCATCAAAGGTAGCGGTAATTCCTCCCCGTCTTGCTACCGCAACCGAGGCACCTACCTTCATTCTTTTATCAAAAGAAGAACTGAAAAACAAGCGGTCTAAAAATGCTATTAAGGTTGCATTGGCAGACGCATAATATACAGGTGTGCCGACAATAAGTCCGTCACATTCTTCAAAAATTTTCGAAGCCTTATTCACATCATCATCAATAAAGCACCTACCTGTGTCGGCACAAGTCCTACAAGCAATACAGCCTCTTATAATCTTATTGCCTATATGTATTATTTCGGTTTGAATTCCGTTATCTTCCAAAACCTTTTTCACTTCGTTTAACGCAATAAATGTGTTTCCGTTTTCGTGGGGACTTCCGTTTATCATTAAAACTTTCATTCTATTACCTCGCAGTCATTATAATCATTATAAAAATATGTAAAAAACGGCGTTTTCATACTTAATACGAAAACACCGCGTAAAATTTCAAATATTAGATTGAAGTTTCGTGAGCAACACGCATCATATCAAAGTCAAACTCTTTTTTCATATTGAGTGCTTCAAAAATATCGTAATTTACAAGCTTTCCGTCTTTATATCCTACAACCCTGTTACCGATACCTTGACTCAAAAGATGAACAGCGGCATTACCGAGTTCGGTAGCGCATACTCTGTCTCTTACAGTAGGATTACCGCCACGCTGAACATGACCTAAAACAGTTGCTCGGGATTCAATGCCGGTCTTTTCTTCGATAGCCTTAGCTATTTCCTCTACACCGCCGACACCCTCGGCAACAACTACGATAAAGTGTTTTCTTCCGGTTGTACTTGAATTTTTTATCTTTTCGATAACATCATTTATATCGGTTTTTATTTCGGGAACAAGAATAGCGGATGCACCGACGGCAATACCGGTTTGAACGGCAATATATCCTGCGTGTCTGCCCATAACCTCAACAACACTGCAACGGTCGTGCGACTGAGCGGTATCACGAATTCTGTCAACCATATCAATAGCGGTATTCATGGCAGTATCAAAACCGATAGTATATTCGGTATAAGAAATATCGTTATCAATAGTACCGGGAATGCCTACGCAGGGAATACCGTGATTAGATAAGCTACGGGCACCCTTAAACGAGCCATCGCCTCCGATTACGGCAATACCCTCAATACCGAATTTCTTACAGTTTTCAACCGCTTCCATTACACCCTCTTCGGTCTTAAACTTAGGACTTCTTGCGGTATAAAGGAATGTACCACCTCTATTTATTATATCGGATACCGAACGAATATCGAGGTCAATAATATCGCCCTCCATAAGCCCGTTATATCCTCTTTTAATACCTTTAACATTCATTCCGAGCGAAATTGCAGTTCTTACAACGGCACGAATAGCCGCATTCATTCCGGGAGCGTCTCCACCACTTGTTAAAACACCTATTGTTTTCATTTATATCATCTCCAAACTAACTTTTACATTATATAACAACTTTTATTTTTTTTCAACAAAAATTATTTAATAAGTTTTACATTTTCTTCATTTAACAAACGATTAAGTTCATTTATCATATCCGCCGAATTACAAACACGGATATTATCGGGAGCGGAAAAGCGTTTGTTGTCAGAGGCATCTACAATTATTACGGGTATATCGCCCCTATACTTTTTCAGTATATCTTTAAGATTTGCAGCTTCCGCGGAATTTATACTCGGCACTTTTAAGTAAAGTCCCGTTTTTATTTTGTTTTGCGAAATCCTTTGGGCGCTTTCGGGAATAATCTCAACATCTTCAAGAATTATCTCGCTGTCCCGTTCTTCCATTTCGCTTACACGACCGCTAATAATTACAGGTGTTTCGGCGACTAACCTTTGACTGTATTTAGCATACATGGAGGCAAAAACGGTAACAGATATACTTCCCGACAAATCCTCAATTAAAGCCGAAGCCATAACCGATTTGTTTTTAAGTTGTTTTATCTTTGTTTCAGAAAGAATACCCGAAATACTAACTCTTGAATTGTCCTTATACTTTCCGTCTAAAACATTTTTTATAGGTACAACACCGCGGGATTTTGCATACTGTTCATAATATCTCATAGGATGTCCCGTAAGATAAATTCCCGTTGCCTCTTTTTCCATAAAAAGTTTATTTATTTCCGGCATCGGCTCAACCTCGGGCAACTTTATTTCGGTTATTTCTTTTGTTTCACCGAACAAATCAAGCTGATTTTCGCCCGAAAATCTAACCTCATCATCTATTACCGACAAAACATATTGAGTTCCTATTAAAAGCCTCTTTCTATTATCGCAAAGCGAGTCAAACGCACCGCTCTTAATTAGGCTTTCTATTCCTCTTGAATTAAGCTCTCTGCCTTTATTTCGTTTACAAAAGTCGTAAAACGAAGAATAATCTCCATTTATTTCACGCTTTGAAACAATACTTTCTATTGCCGATATTCCAAGATTCTTAATAGCAAGCAGTCCGAAACGGATATTTCCGTTTTCAGAAGAAAAATGCTTAAAGCTTTTGTTTACATCGGGAGGCAAAAGCTTGATGCCGAGCCGTTTACATTCGGCGGAATACTCGGATATTTTAGATGTGCTGTCAAGAACGCTTGTAAGAAGTGAAGCAAAATAAATGCTCGGATATTTTGTTTTCAAGTAGGCAGTTCTATATGCCACAATAGCATAAGATGCGGCGTGAGATTTATTGAAGGCATAAGACGAAAACGCCGACATTTCATCGAAAATCTTTTCGGCAACCGCCTTGTCAACTCCCCTATTTACAGCACCCTCGCAAATAACATTACCTTTTTCGTCCTTTTCGCCGTGAATAAACGAGTTTCTTTCCTTTTGCATAACATCGTGTTTTTTCTTTGCCATCGCACGGCGGACAATATCCGCTCTGCCGTACGAATATCCCGCAAGTTCACGAAATATCTGCATAACCTGTTCCTGATAAACGATACAACCGTATGTCACCCGCAAAATAGGTTGGAGTAACACGGTATCATACTTTACATCATTCGGATTATGTCTATTATGAATATACTTCGGAATTGAGTCCATAGGTCCCGGTCTGTAAAGCGAAATAATCGCAATTAAATCCTCAATGCTTTCGGGAACAAATTTACGAAGCACCGATTTCATACCCTCCGACTCAAACTGAAACACCCCCTCGGTATTTCCGCTACCCATCATTTTAAGGGTATCCTTATCGTCAAGCGGTATTTTTTCAATATCAAACTCGGGATTTGTTTTTTTAATTTCCTTTACCGTATCATCAATAACAGTTAGATTTCTAAGTCCTAAAAAGTCCATTTTAAGAAGACCTAATTCATCAAGCGCCGTCATAGTGTACTGGGTTACAAGCGACTCATCATTAAGGGCAAGAGGTACATATTCATACACGGGCTTGTCCGAAATCACAACACCTGCGGCGTGGGTTGAGGCGTGTCGCGGCATACCTTCAAGCTTAATAGCCATATCATACAGTTTTCTTATACTTTCATCATTTTCATAAAGCCTTTTAAGCTCGGGATTTGATGAAAGTGAGCCTTTAAGGGTTACACCCATAGCGTGAGGTATAAGCTTTGCCACTTTATCGCAAACAGCATACGGAATATCCATAGCACGGCCGACATCACGAATTGCCGCACGGGCAGCCATAGTACCGAAGGTTACAATTTGAGCCACTCTATCCGAGCCGTATTTTTTTATGACATATTCAATTACTTCGGGACGCCTGATATAACAAAAGTCAATATCAAAATCAGGCATAGAAACACGCTCGGGATTTAAGAATCGCTCAAAAATCAAATCGTATTTAATAGGGTCAACGCCCGTAATCCCGATACAGTATGCTGCAAGACTACCGGCACCGGAGCCTCTGCCCGGTCCTACGGGAATATCGTTTTGCTTAGCAAAGCTTACAAAATCCCATACAATTAAATAGTAATCGACATATCCCATTTTATTTATTACCGAAAGCTCATAATTAAGCCTATCTACAACACTTTTTTCGGGATTTTCGCCGTATTTTTCGTATAAGCCTTTATAACATCTTTCCTTAAAAAATTCAAAATGGTCAACACCGCCGGTATCAAAAAACGGAAGCTTGATTTTTCCGAATTCAATTTCAACATTACATCTTTTTGCAATTTTTTCCGTGTTTTCAAGAGCCTCGGGCAAATAAGAAAACAATTCTTCCATTTCACTTGCCGATTTAAGATAAAATTCTTCGGTCTTAAATTCAATGGGGCTTTTTTCGTTTGTTTTACTACCCGTTTGAATACAAAGAAGAACCTTATGCATAAAGGAATCCTCTTTTTTGGTATAGTGCACATCATTAGTAGCAACAATGCCGATGCCTTTATTTTTCGCAAGCTTAACCAAAAACGGATTTATCTTCTTTTGTTCTTCAATACCGTGGTCTTGAATTTCAATAAAGAAGTTGTCTTTTCCGAAAATATCAATATATTTATCGGCAATTTCCTCGGCACCGTTATAGTCATTCAAAATAAGTTTTTTAGGTATCTCACCCGCAAGACAAGCCGAAAGGGCGATTATTCCCTTACTGTATTTTCTTAAAATTTCCTCATCAACACGGGGCTTTGAGTAAAATCCGTCTATAAACGAAAGGGACACAAGCTTTGATAAATTTTGATACCCTTCGTTATTTTCACATAGCAAAACCAAATGCGAATAGCCGTAATCAAGTGTCTTATCCTTATCAAAACGGCTCCTCGGTGCTACATAAACCTCGCAACCGATTATAGGCTTTATTCCCCGCTTTTTTGCTTCTTTATAAAAATGTATAGCACCGTACATAACACCGTGGTCGGTAATAGCTATACTTTTTTGATTTAATTCCTTAGCAGTATCAAGAGTGTTTTCAATTCGGCAACACCCGTCAAGAAGGCTATATTCCGTATGAAGATGCAAATGAACAAAATCCATACCGATACTCCTTCCTACTTTTTTATTTCCTCATAAATTTCCATTATTCTGTTAAGTCTGTGATTAAGTCCCGAAACAGTAATGGAATCAGGACTTTTAGCACTTAACTGTTTCAGTGAAAGCTCGGGATTTTCCATTCGAAGCTTTGCTACCGAAACAAGCTCTTGGGGCAATGCTTCAAGTCTTTCGTGTTTTATTAGGTATTCTATTGCTTTTCTTTGCTTATGGGAAGCCTCAACAGTCCTGCTAATATTAGCATTATCACAATTTCTTGCTCTATTAGTTTTATTTTTAAGGCTTTTTATTACCGAGGTTTCAATGTATTGCAAACTTACCGAGCTTGCTCCCATAAGAGCCAGCAAATTAACAATCATTTCATTTTTCTTAATATAAACCAAAGCACCACTTTGTCGCTTTGAAATATGGGCCTCTACCGAATGGTCAAGCAAAAGTCTTAAAAACTCTTTTGCTAAATTTTCGTCCTTAATATTAAAGTCAACACGATAGCTTTTATCCGGGTCAGACAAATGTCCGCAGGCTAAAAAAGCACCTCTTACAAAGCTTCCGACACAACAATCTCTGTAAAATAAATCGGTGTAAATGCTTGTATCGGTAATGCCGAAATCAACCGATGCCAGTATTTTAAGTCGGTCAGCCTCGCTTAAAACCTCGGCTACAAATGTGGGCCTTACGCCTCCGCCCTTTTTAATGTTAACATCAACATCATAAAGGCTTGACAATAATTTTTTATAAGAATAAGCATTCTTTTCATTTTCGGTTTGCAGACAAATCCGCTTTGCATTAAACGAACGGGCAAAAAGGGCATATCCGTAAATCAGCGCCGATTTACAGCAGTCCCTCGTTTTAATGTCGGCAAGTTCGTTCTTAATATCAGTACAAAAGGACATACTTCCCCCTACTTGTTTATATCTCGGTGCATTGTTCGTGCTTTATATCCGTTCTTTATCAAATTTTTGCAAATAAGCTCTGCAAACGCAACTGAGCGGTGTTTACCACCCGTACAGCCTATTGAAATAACAAGTCGGCTCTTGCCCTCTTTTACATAAAGCGGTACGGCATAATCGATAAAATCAATAAGCTTTTTCAAAAATTCATTGCTTTGCTCAAAGCCGAAAATATAGTCCTTAACTTCCTTTTGAAGTCCCGTTTTGTTTTTCAGCTCATCAATATAAAAAGGATTAGGCAAACACCTTACATCAAACATTAAATCCGCTTCGCTGTCTATTCCGTTCTTAAAGCCGAAGGACTTGCAAAGCACCGAAAATCCCTCGTTTGAATTTCCGAAAATAGCATCCGCAATAATGGATTTAAGCTCATAAGGAGAAACCGAGCTTGTATCAATAATATAATCGGCTCTTTCCCTCATTGATGCTAACATTTTTCTTTCCTTTTGAACGGCAGAAGGCATACTTAAATTCTTGCTGTCGCAAAGCGGATGCGTTCTTCGGTTTGCCCTGTACCTATTGATTAAAACCTCATCCGAGGCATCGAGAAAAAGGATTTTACACTCAACATCTTTATTTTCGAGAGATTTAATAACATCATTTATTTGTGAAAACATTTCGCCGCCGCGAATATCGGTAACAACCGCAATTCTGTTAAGCTCCTCGTTTCCCATTTCAAAAAGTGAAACGAAGGACGGAATAATTACAGGAGGCATATTATCAACACAGTAAAATCCCATATCTTCAATAACATTTGCCGTTTGAGATTTTCCCGCACCAGACATACCGGTTATTATAAGGAGTTTGATTTTCTTATTATTTACCAACGAAAATTACCTCCGTTTCCAACATAATGCCGTCATTCTTATAGACTGCATCTTGCACTTGCTTAATTAAATTTTTAACATCTAACGCAGTCGCATTATCAAAGTTAATAACAAATCCGGCGTGTTTTTCGCTTACCATCGCACCGCCGACAGTTTTACCTTTTAGCCCGTTTTTTTCAATAAGGGTGCCGGCAAAATTGTTTAACGGACGCTTAAATGTGCTTCCCGCACTCGGATATTCAAGAGGTTGTTTATCCTTTCTTCTTGAAAGTAAATCCTGCATTTTATCAGCAATTTCGTTTTTATCGCCCTTATTAAGCTCGATAATAACCTCGGTTACAATCAACCCGTTTTGCTTAAATGCACTGTTTCTGTATCCGAAGTTCATTTTTTCATTATCAATATAAACCTCGTTACCCGAAAAGTCTAAACAGTATGCGCCTTTAACGATTTGGGACATTTCTCCGCCGTATGCACCGGCGTTCATATAAACGGCACCGCCCACGCTACCGGGTATTCCGTAGGCAAATTCCATTCCCGAAAGCTCGTGCTTCAAAGCAGTAGTGCATATTAAAGAGAGGTTTGCACCCGCACCGCAGGTAATCGTGTTATCTAAAACCGAAACACCGTCTAAATTTGAAAGGCATATAACGGCACCCTCGATTCCGCTGTCGCTTACAAGCAAATTAGAGCCTTTGCCGAGAATAAAAACAGAAACATCATTATCCTTTGCACATTTAAGCGCAAAAGACAGTTCTTTTTTTGTTTTAGGACACACGAAAATATCGGCATTACCGCCTATTTTGAAGGTGGTATGTCTATCCATTTTCTCGTTTTCACGACATTCAATATTCTTTTGAATTAAAGAGCAGTAAAACGATTTTAAGTTCAAGAAGTTCACTCCGAAAAATTAGTTATTTGAAAGATAAGCGGCACCTATTATTCCTGCATCATTACCGAGCTTTGCAGTCTTGATAACAGTTCTGTTTGGCATATTTCTTGCATAGTCTTCGCCCTTAACAAACTGAACAATAGGCTCAATAAGTCTATCGCCCTCGTGCGAAACACCTCCGCCGATACAAAATACATCGGGTTGGAATATGTTAATTATATTCGCAGTACCTACCGCTAAATACTTTATATATTCATCAACAACGCTTGTTCCTACCTCATCGCCCATACGCATAGCATCAAAAGCGGTTCTTCCGGTAACATTGTTAATATCTCCATCGCAAAGCTCATACATTTTAGTTTCGGGAAATCTTATCATAGCTTGCTTTGTTTGACGAATAAGAGCGGTAGCCGAAGCATAAGCTTCAAAGCAACCGTATCTGCCGCAAGAACAAGCCTCGCCGTTCATTTGAATAATTGTATGACCGAGCTCTCCACCGGCACCGTTGCTGCCGCCGTAGATTTTGCCGTCGATAATAATTCCTCCGCCGACACCCGTACCGAGTGTAATAGCAACAAAGTTTTTAGCGCCTTTTCCGGCACCTGCGATATATTCTCCGTAGGTTGCGGCATTAGCATCATTCGCAACATAAACCTTTTTTTCGAGTCTTTTTTCTAACATATTTGCAAGAGGCAAATCATAGAAATTAAGGTTATTGGCATAAGCCACTACACCGGTTTCGGCTATAACCGAACCGGGTGTGCCGACACCGACACTATCAATATCGTCAATAGTAATACCTGCATTCTTAACGGCTTCAAGTGCCGCTTTTGCCATATCGTCAATAATCTCCTCGGCAGGTCTCGGCATATTGGTTTTCATTTTGCCCTCGCCGATAATTTTGAAATTTTCGTCAACAACACCGCAAGCAATATTGGTGCCGCCTAAATCTATACCTAATTTGTACATTTTCATTCTCCTTAAAATTTATTAAAACGGGTTAATAGCCTTGGTTTCAAGATCCCCGCCTATTTCTTCCTGCATTCCGAGTCGTTTTAGCAAATCTTGTGCCGCATTGTATCCCATTTTCTTTTGACGGCTGTTCATAGCCGCAACCTCAATAATAACAGCTAAGTTTCTACCGGGCTTAACGGGAATAGTAATAGACGGAATATTAAGTCCTAAAATTTCGGTATGTTGGTCATCAAGTCCCATACGGTCATAGGTCTTATTAGAGTCCCAATGCTCCATATTGATTACAAGGTCAATCTTTTCGGTAAGCTTAACGGCACCTACACCGAAAATTCGACTTGCATTTATAATACCTATGCCACGAAGCTCGATAAAGTGCCTAATATTATCTGGCGCACTTCCCACAAGCGATTTACTCGAAACACGCCTTACTTCAACCGCATCATCGGCGATAAGCCTATGTCCTCTTTTTACAAGTTCAATAGCCGTTTCGGACTTACCTACTCCGCTTTCGCCGAGCAACAAAATACCTTCGCCGTAAACCTCAACCAAAACGCCGTGTCTTGTAATTCTCGGTGCTAAATGAAGATTCAAGAAAGCAATAAGTCCCGAAGAAAATTCGGAGGTTGACTCTTTCGTTCTTAAAAGCGGTACACCGTATTTTTTCGCAGCCTCCACATAAATACCGTCAACATCCAAGCTTCTTGCAACAACAACGCAAGAGGGTTTTTTGTAAAAATAATCATCAAGACGTTTTTTTGCCGTTTCCTCGTCAAAGTTCTTAATGAAGGTTATTTCACTAATGCCGAGAATTTGAATACGACAGTCATCGAAATACTCAAAAAATCCCGCAAGTTGAAGTCCCGGTCTATTGATTTCGGAAGTGGAAATCAATATTTCATCAGCACTTTTAGGCAAATAAAGTGTTTCGAGCGAAAACTCGTCGATAATCCTTGCAAGTGAAATATTAAAATCAGTTTTCATAAAGGTTTTCATCCCTTTCAAAAAATAAAGTTAAATAAATTTTCCCAATTTGTTTTATTATACTATATATTTTCGGATTTTGAAATATTTTTTTAATATTTTTTTATTTTTCTTGATAAAGTAGTAAAAAGAATATATAATTGGAAATGAATTTAGGTTTTTCGGAGGAATAAGTATGAAACTCGGTATGGTAGGATTACCTAATGTAGGTAAATCAACCTTGTTTAACGCCATCACTAACGCAGGAGCACAATCGGCTAATTATCCGTTTTGCACCATTGAGCCTAATGTAGGTATGGTAAGCGTTCCCGATGAGCGTCTTGAAAAGTTGGCTCAGATTTACAGCCCTGATAAATTTACCCCCGCTGTTATTGAATTTGTTGATATAGCAGGTCTTGTTAAGGGTGCTTCAAAGGGCGAAGGTCTCGGAAATAAATTTCTTTCAAATATTCGTGAAGTTGATGCGATAGTTCATGTTGTTCGTTGCTTTGAAAGCACCGATATTATACATGTAGAAGGCTCGGTTGACCCCGTAAGAGATATTGAAACTATAAATCTCGAACTTATTTTTTCGGACCTTGAAATTGTTGCCCGTCGTCTTGACAAAGCACAAAAAGCCTACAAAGGAGATAAATCTTTCGGTGTTGAGGTAGATTTCTTAAAGCGACTTACAGCTCATCTTGAAAGCGGTCTTCCCGCCCGTTCTGTTGAAATTGAGAATGATACCGAACAAGAGGTGCTTAACACTACCGCTTTGCTTTCCGCAAAGCCTGTTATTTATGCTTGTAATATGAGTGAGGACGATTTCTCAAACGGTATTGAAGATAACGAAAACTATAATAAGGTAAAAGAAATAGCTATCAACGAAAAGGCTGAAATATTACCGATTTGTGCCGCTATGGAGGCTGAAATTTCAAATCTTGCCGATGATGAAAAGCTTATGTTTTTAGAGGAACTCGGTCTTGAACGCTCGGGACTTGACAGGATGATTCAAAAATGCTATGAGCTTTTAGGTTTAATCTCATATTTAACCGCAGGAAAGCCCGAAGTTCGTGCTTGGACTATCACAAAAGGCACAAAGGCTCCTCAGGCGGCAGGTAAAATACATAGCGACTTTGAGCGTGGATTTATTCGTGCCGAGGTTATAGCTTATGACGATTTCATAACAAAATGCGACGGCAATATGGTTACTGCCAAAGAAAAAGGCTTAGTTCGAAGCGAAGGCAAAGAATATGTTATGAATGACGGAGATATAGTATTATTTAGATTTAATGTTTAATAAGGCGAAAGTTTGAAAGATAAATCTTCCAAACTTAAAAAATTATAACGCGCCGTTTTTCTCGCCTCTTACGAGGCAACCGAAAAACATGGCATTTTATGACCATTCCTTTCGTTGGTCGTTTGTGCCTAAAAGCGAAAGCGGAAAGGAATGGTCATAAATATGGATTTTTTGCGTAGAACTTGGGCGGAAATTGATACAGCCGCTCTAAAACATAATTTTAATATCATAAAGCAAGAGGCAAACGGTGCCGATATTATGGCGGTAGTTAAAGCTCACGCTTACGGTCATGGTGCAGATATTGTTGTGCCTATTTTAGATGAGTGCGGTGCCGATGCTTTTGCGGTTTCCAATATTGAAGAGGCGAAAGAGCTTCGTGATTACGGCACGAAAAAGCCTATTTTAATTTTAGGATACACACCCGAATATCTTGCTTGTGAGCTTAATAAATATGATATTACACAATGCGTTTATTCGCTTGAATTCGCAAAAAATCTTTCAAGCGAAGCAAAAAAACAAAATGTTAATGTAAAGATACACATTAAGCTTGATACGGGAATGGGCAGAATAGGCTTTGATTGCCGTAATGATAATATTTCGGGTATCGAAGATGCGGTAAAATCCGCAAGGCTTGACAACCTTATCTTTGACGGTATTTTTACCCATTTTGCCGTTTCCGACAGAACAAAAGATACCGAAGACGGTTTTACCGACGAACAGTATAAGCGATTTATAGCCGGTATTGATTATTTCAAAATGTCGGGACTTAACCCCCGTGTATGCCATTGTTGTAATTCGGCGGCGTTTTGTCTTGATGAAAATAAACATCTTGATATGTGCAGAGCGGGTATTATACTTTACGGTCTTACCCCGTCTGCCGATTTAGTGCTTAAAGAGGATTTTATCCCCGTTATGACATTTAAGACTGTAATTTCTATGGTAAAAACCGTAAAGAAAGGTGAAACCGTAAACTACGGCAGAACATATAAAGCCGACAAAGATACGAAAATTGCTACTGTTTCGGTAGGATATGCCGATGGATATAACCGTTTGCTTTCAAATAGAGGTTATGTTTTGATAAACGGCAAAAAAGCAAGAATTGTCGGCAGAATTTGTATGGATCAGATGTCGGTTGATGTAAGCAATATTGATAATGTAAATGTAGGTAGCGAGGTTATCCTTTTCGGTAAAGATTTACCCGTTGAGGAAATTTCCGATATTTGCGATACAATAAATTATGAAACAATATGTGCCGTTTCGTCAAGAGTACCGAGAATTCCCGTTTAACAGCGGGAATTTTTTTGTTAATTTTTTGTCGAATTGGGTATTGTTTTTTTTGTATATTATTGATATAATGTTTTAGTATGGTTATAGTATAACCAAATTTCATAAAGGAGTTTAACATATGACATTTTCAGAAGAAGTAAAAAACATGTGTTCCGTTGCCAAGGGTCCTCATCACGGTCCTGCTCCGATTCCGGAAGAAGGCAAATGGATTGAAGCAAAAGAAATTAAAGACATTTCCGCTTACACTCACGGTGTCGGCTGGTGTGCTCCGCAACAAGGCGCTTGCAAGCTTTCCCTTAATGTTAAGGGCGGTATCATCGAAGAGGCTTTGGTTGAAACCATCGGTTGTTCGGGTATGACTCACTCGGCTGCTATGGCCGCTGAAATCCTTCCCGGTAAAACCGTTTTAGAAGCTCTCAATACTGACCTTGTTTGCGATGCTATCAATACCGCTATGCGTGAACTTTTCTTGCAAATCGTTTACGGTCGTAGCCAATCCGCTTTCTCTGACGACGGTCTTGTAATCGGCGCAGGTATGGAGGATTTAGGTAAGGGTGCCCGTTCAATGGTAGGTACTATGTACGGTACTAAGGAAAAAGGCGTTCGTTATCTTGAAATGACCGAGGGTTATTGTACAAAGATGGCTCTTGACGAAAATGACGAAGTTATCGGTTACGAATTTGTTTCGCTCGGCAAAATGACCGACTTTATCAAAAAAGGTATGGAGCCTAACGAAGCTTATGAAAAATCAATGGGTCATTACGGTAGATTCTCAAAAGAAGACGGCGCCGTTAAGTATATTGACCCTCGTAAAGAATAAGGAGGTACGAAGAATATGGCTACATTTGAAGGTTACGAAAGACGCGAGGCAAAAATTCTCGCTACTCTTAAAGAATACGGTATCTCCTCTATTGACGAGTGTAAAGAAATCTGCGATAAGGCAGGAATTGACCCTTACACAATAGTTCAGGAAACACAACCGATTTGTTTTGAAAATGCAAAGTGGGCTTATACCGTAGGTTCTGCTATTGCTATTAAATCTGCCGAAAAGACCGGAGATAAGAGCGCCGCTACTGCTGCCGCTAATATCGGTATTGGTCTTCAAAGCTTTTGTATTCCCGGTTCCGTTGCCGAAAACCGTAAGGTTGGTCTCGGCCACGGTAATTTAGGTAAAATGCTCCTTTCGGAAGAAACCGAATGTTTCTGCTTCTTGGCAGGTCACGAATCATTCGCCGCTGCCGAAGGTGCTATCAAAATTGCTCTTAACGCAAACAAAGTCCGCGTTAAGCCTTTAAGAGTTATCTTAAACGGTCTCGGTAAAGATGCCGCTTACATTATTTCAAGAATCAACGGCTTCACATATTGCGAAACAAAGTTTGACCCATATAAAGAAGAAGTTACCGTTACCGAAACAAAGGCTTTCTCAAAGGGACAAAGAGCTGATGTTAAGTGCTACGGCGCTGACAATGTTCCCGAAGGCGTTGCTATTATGAGACTCGAAAATGTTGGTGTTTCTATCACAGGTAACTCTACAAACCCAACAAGATTCCAACACCCTGTTGCCGGCACATACAAGAAATGGTGCGTTGAAAACGGTGTTAATTACTTCTCGGTTGCATCAGGCGGCGGTACAGGTAGAACACTTCACCCGGATAATATGGGTGCAGGTCCTTCAAGCTACGGTATGACCGATACTATGGGACGTATGCATAGTGATGCACAGTTTGCAGGCTCTTCTTCCGTTCCTGCTCATGTTGAGATGATGGGACTTATCGGTGCCGGTAACAACCCAATGGTTGGTATGACCGTTGCTTGTGCCGTTGCCGTTCAAGAAGCACTTAATAAGTAAGATTTTAAGGTTTTTTGAAAATTAAATAATCGGACACATCATTTTGAGCAAATCAGTAATGATGTGTCTTTTTTTATTTGACGAATAGATTTATTTTTGTTAATATATTTTCGGTGATGATGTATGAATATACGAAAACCCACAAGGCTTGAAAATTTTGATTATTCCAAAGAAGGTTATTACTTTATAACAATATGCACGTCGCAAAAGCAAAAAATATTATGTAATATCGTAGGGGAGGGTCTCTGTGCCCTCCCGACAATAAACCTATCAAACATTGGAAAGAATGTTGAGTGCTCATTAAAATATATAAACGAAAATTATGATGCGGAAATTATCAAATATGTAATTATGCCGAACCATATTCATTTTATCATAAAAACAACGGGAGGGCACGGAGACCCTCCCCTACAAGACGTTATAGGTCGGATGAAATCTTATACAACAAAACAATACGAAAAACCTCTTTGGCAACGCTCATTTTACGACCACATAATTAGGGATGAAGCCGATTATATTCGCATTTGCGAATATATCGAAAATAATCCGTCAAAATGGACGGAAGATAAATATTATATAAAATAATCATGACCACCGGCTTAGCCGGTAGTCATGATTATTTATTTTTATCTTTTTTCGGGAAGAATCTCGGATTCTTCCTCCAAGCGTATCTCCGTAGGCTAAGGCGGTTGTTGTCAATAAAGCTTTTCTGTCATAAAAGTTTATGACAGTTTGATAATCATATATGAATGTTTTATTGACAACTTTTCTTATAATCATCCGATAAAAGCTAATTTATAGGTATATTCTCGATAACAGTACCATCGGTTGTGTTGCCTGTGAATTATTTTGAAAATTCTAATAATCCATCCATTAAGTTTTGCTTTTCCGTTTCTTTTTCCTGCTAATAAATTGAAAAAATTAAGCAGTTGCTTTGGACATAAAGACCTCACAACTGCTTTTTGTGATAATTACTATTCCCTACTTTGTTTGCCCGAACAAGATAGGAGATTTGTAAAAACCACAGTTTAGGTTTTGGCAAAACCTTATATTATTAATCTTTCATCACGAAAGATTTAATAAACAATTAAAATCTAAAAGTACTTTTTTAATACAATATTTCTTGAAAAATACTCTTTATCGTTTACGAAATGAATACCGATATTCATAAGAAAATCGCCTTTGTATTCCCTTTCGCCATCTGTGTATATTGCATTCTTTTCAATGCCTTTAAGCTTATTGTTTTGCCATCCAAACGGTCAATATGAAACAGATTATTAATAATAAGAGCAAATAACCGAAACCGTGTTCGTTCTGCCATTGACTATAGTCCGCTTCATACCTTTGACAATTACAAAAACACTGATAAGCGAAATCTTTTGCCCGCTTAAAAGGTGCATCTACATAACATCTCCATCAGCATTACAAAAGGTCTTAATGATTTTTAGGGTGATTTTTGAAAAGATGATTATTCTAAATCAATCTCTGACAACGTTGCAGGTAATTCGTGCTTTGTATTTACAACAATATCGTTTGTAACGGTATCAAAACATGAAACTACTAACTTACCATTCCAAATAATCGGTTCACCCGGTTCGTCAAGTTCGCCATTAAATCCGTCGGTATCGCCGTTTTGAGCCAAACGGGAAACCGTACCATCTGGTGTTACCTTTACAATAGCATTTGCGCAAAAATCGGCAATATAAAGATTTCCCTTTGCGTCCATAATCATTCCGTCGGTGCTTTCAAGTTCATCTTTATTCTGTGCCCAAATCTCATTGGATTTTACTGATAAATCATCATTAAATGTGATTTTATAAACAGCACCATCACCGAAATTTCCTATAAGCAAATTACCGTCATGGTCAAACTCAATGCCGTCAACACCATATTGGTCATTGGGATTTTGTGTTAAAAATGTGGTTAATATGTTTTCATCAGCTAATGTGTTGGTAATGTCAATATTTTCATCATCGAGCTTAAATCTATAAACGCAGCTCATTAGCTTTCCCGATTCGTGATGAACTAGTTCAAGTGTACTTTGCGTTACATAAATATATCCGTCACGAATACGCATTCCGTTTGGATGCTCCATATTTTTTGCAACAACGGTTGTTTTTACAATTTTATCGCCATCGGTCTTAATTCTTAGAATTCTACCTTTTCTGACAAGCTCCGGTTTTCCCGGCCAACCTTGGTTATCGCAAATATACAAATCTCCATCCGGACCAAACGCAATACCCATAGGACTTGCAACACCTGTTTCCTCGTGAACAGGCACATCAAACCATTTTTTAATATTTTTATTCTTATCAATTTTTAAGATACAGCCCGGCATACTTTGGTCGGCATAGTTTGGACATGCCAAAATAAGATTGCCCTCGGCATCAATAGCCATACCGTCGGGTGTTGATACATAATCTGGTAGTTTTGCAAATAAAGTTGATTTAATCATAAGTTTTCCTCCTAAATTTTATCAAAAACAGGTACTAAAGCATTATATGCTTGCTCAAATAAGTCTTTGTATTTTTGGTATTCTTTTGTATTTTGAGTGTTGGGTATATTTTCCTTTTCGATACTTATAAACTTATAGACAGCCTCAAAATCAGAAAACTCTCCAACTCCCACACCGGCGGTAACTGCGGCACCCATTGATGTAGCTTCTTCAAGATAATTCGGAATTTTTACCTTAATTCCGCAAATATCGGATATTATTTGTTGCCAAACAACATTTCTTGCGCCTCCGCCTATCATAGTAAGTTCGTTTATATCGGCACCGCTTTGACGGAAGGTTTTAAGGATTATTTCAAGATTAAAACCCACGCCCTCCATAACCGAACGAAGGAAATCGCCTCTGAGGTGATTTAACGTAATTCCCGTAAATGTTCCTTTAGCATTGGGATTCCATCTCGGGCTGCGTTCACCTATTAAATACGGCAAAAACAATAATCCCTTTGCTCCAAGAGGAGAAGCCGCTACCTCTTTTCCTACGGTTTCATAAACAACATTTTTAGATGGCTTTTCACATCCGGGGAGTTCACCGAATAAGGTATTTACGATAAAACTTAACGAGCCGCCGCCGGTTTGCATTGTTCCACAAGGCAAAATAAGTCCCGGGACCATATGTGCAAAGTTGAAATTAGTCATTTTCTCATCGCAAATAGGTTTCTTTGAAGCAATTGAAATCCACGATGATGTTCCCAGACAACAGTTGGCATTGCCTTCTTTAATTACTCCCGTGCCGACTGCCGCACAGCAACCGTCACCGCCTCCGCATACTACGGCCGTTCCTTCGGCAAGTCCTGTGCATTTTGCGGCTTGCTTTGTTATTCCTCCGACTACTTGTGTCGAAGGAAGAATATCCGGCATTTTATCAATATCAAGACCCGCAATATCAAACAGTTCTTTTGACCAAATCATTTTTTTAAGATCCATAAGACAGGTTGCCGAAGCATCTGAATAATCCGTTACAAATTTATCAGTAAGCCTTAAAATAATATAATCCTTGGCATTAAGCATCTTGTAGGTGTTTTTATAAACATCGGGATGGTTTTCCTTTATCCACATAAGCTTTGTAATGCTATATGAAGAGCTTAATCTGTGTCCTGTAAGATTATAGAATGTTACATCATCAATATTATTTCTCAAAGCATTTTCCTGCTTGCCAGAACGCATATCCGCCCAAATAAGGGAATTGTAAAGCGGATTTCCTTTTTTGTCAACGCACAAACATCCCATCATTTGACCACTGAAGGAAACGGCAATAATATCCTTGTTATTAATATTTTGTGTTAACATTTTTGATGTCTCGCAAACAGCGTTCCACCAATCATCAGCTTTTTGCTCTGCACTATTGTCGTTTCCCGTAATTAAGTCATAAGAAAAAACCGCACTGTTAATCAGATTACCGTTAATATCATAAAGCGACGCTTTGTTACCGGACGTTCCTAAATCATGTGATAATATATATTTCGGCATATAATCACCTAAAACTTAATAACCATTTTCATCATTGGAACTTTATTTTTTATGTTATCAAATGCCTTGTCAATATCTTTGAAATCATATACATGTGAAACGTAATCATTCGGATTTAAAATGCCTGCTTGAATCCAGCTTACAATTTGATTGTGCGCCTCAGACTCTGCAATCTTTGAAGGAAACTGATGAAAATGAAGTTCCCAGTTATACGGACATCTGCTCCAGTCAATCTCTTGACTCATATTAGCTGAAATGCCATATACACAGATTTTTGCATCCGGCTTAATCAGTTCAAGCGATGTGTTTATAAAGCTTGTTACACCGACAGCATCAAGTGAGAAATCTACACCATCGGGACATACGGCACGTACTGATTTAATAATATCCTCATTTTTACTGTTAATTGTATAATCCGCACCGAATTTCTTTGCTAATTCAAGCTTTTCATCCGAAAAGTCAATTGCAATAATCGGTCCCATACCAGAAAGCTTTGCAAACTGAACAAAACTAAGTCCAACGGGTCCCAAACCCAGAACAACAAGACTCTTATTTGCTTCAAATCCAAAAGCCTTCATTGTGCTTAATACCTCGCGGAATGTAATAATCATAGCAGAGCTTACCGGGTCGAAATCGCTCGGCAATTTGCGTTGACCATAAGAAAATTCCTCCGGAATAATACCGTCCTTTTCCTGTGCAAGAGCATCAGTTATAATGTTGTATTCGGAATATGTTCCCCATCCGCTTGAATAACCCTCAGGAACATCCGACCAATACGGCATAAGAACAAGGTCTCCTATCTCAAAATTAATAACCTTACTTCCTTTTTCGACAACTCTTCCAACACCCTCGTGACCCAAAACAACAGGATACTTGTCGATGCCCTTAAAAACGCCATGAATAATCTTGGTATCGGTACCGTTGCAAACGCCACAACTTTCAATCTTTACCAAGCAATCATAATCGCCGTATTTCGGCATTGGCATTTCTTCAATGCGACAGGTCTGGTCCTCATAAACTACATAGCTTTTCATAATAAAATACTCCTTTATTTTTCCGATTTCACCTTTGTGTTATCGGATTATTTGTTATTTTTTAAAAAATCTTCGGCAATAGCGACACTGTTGCTACATCCTATTCTTTGAGCGCCGGCTTCTAAAATTTTTATACAGGTATCATAATCTCTTATTCCGCCGGCAGCCTTAACCTTTATTTTATCACCGACCATTGTCTTCATAAGTACAACATCCTCAACCGTTGCCGATGAAGGTCCGAAGCCTGTTGAAGTTTTAATGAAATCCGGCAATACCTCTAACGAAATCTCGCATGCTTTTTTCTTTTCATAATCGGTTAAATAACAGTTTTCAAAAATAACCTTTGATACAATATTATTTTCCTTGCAAAGCTCAACCATTTTTTGCATTTCATACTTTATGTACTCAAAATTTCCTTCTTTAAGCTTTCCGATGTTCAGTACATAATCAACCTCACCTGCGCCGTCTGATATTGCGCCCTTTGCCTCGAACACCTTTGATGCAACCGTTGTAATACCAAGCGGAAATCCAACCGCAGCATCAACCTTAACGCCCGTTCCCGAAAGAAAATCCGCACACACTTTAACTACTCCGGTATTAACCGCAACTGTGCAAAATCCGTACTGTGCCGAAATCTCGCATATTTTCTTTAAATCTTCAGTTGTTGAAAAGGGTTTTAAAAGTGTATTATCAAATAGCTTATTAAATGTTTCTTTTGTGTAGATCATTTATTTGTTTTCCTCCTATCAATACTCGGTTCTGTTTAATACCGCTTCCTGTTGCCATTTAGGCAAGCTGATAAAGTATTCGCTAAATCCGTACAATCTGACAGTTAAGCTTTTATATTTTTCAGGATTAACCATTGCATCCTTAAGCTTTTCTCTATCGAGTACGGTTATACCGACATGAAATCCTCCCATCTTGAAATAAGACAACACTAATGAAGACAAAATGTTTTCATCGATTTTTCTTGAAAATGTTAAATTTAATCCTCCGGTTACCGTACGGTTAAACGGTAATGACGCAAGGCTTTTAAGCAAAGCGGTTATGCCGTTTTTATCTCCGCCGTATACAGGCGACTGATTTTCACTGAATGCCTCCCCTGCTTTTCTTCCGTCGGGTGTAGCACCTATCTGAGCTGCAGATGAATTTTCTCTTTCAAGCGAATAAAATCCCGGAGCAATCAATACATTCGAATCAAATTTCAATTCATCAATGGCATCAAGCAAATATTTTCCCGCCATAACGGCATATTTGTCATATTCCGTATCATTTCCGAATTTGGTCATATTAGTAAGCTCAAGTCTTAATTCCTCGTTACCGTCATAGTTTGAATTTACAATATCCATAAATTCTTTGTATGAAAATCTTTTTTGCTTGAATACAATTTCATCAATGGCTGCAAGGGAATCTCCGATTGTTGCGATTCCGGGAATAAACACATTAAAGACACGGTATTCAAGACCACCCTCAAGAATTGAGCGACAACGATTATTACATTCACTTATGAACAAAGAATCAACCGCAAATGCCATTCTTGCGAATAAATCATCCCTACAATGTATCATATTTGTTATCGCTTGCTCAATATTGTCCTTAAATTTTTCACCGTAAACCTTTAGTATATCCTCAATAGAAGAATACTCACGGTCATTTAAAGTTTCACATAAAAGCGGAACAGACGGCGAATAATATTCTTCGCGGATATTTCTGTAATTCAAATCAAATGTGCAACAAGCAGAAAAAGTATAATCAGAAGCAACATCCTCAGGGATACCCTTATTTATCAAAGCTTTTTTAATCAGTTCGTAATTGTAAATATGCAGACTGTCAACAACAACCGCCATTGATTCAAAAACTTTTTGGGTAAATGCTTTATCTGCCTCCGGCTTTAAAAGAACAGTAATCTGAGGTTGAGCTAAATTAAGCAAAACAGCCGCATCAAGAACAACCTGTGAAAACTCGTTGGGATTTTCTCCTCCGATGTTTATATACTGTTTTGAAGCTTGAGGAAGAATCGGCTTTGGCTGATAATTCCATGTTCCTCTACCGCAGATTTCATCTGTTTTTACAAAAAAACCTGCTAATAATTCTGTTAGTTCGTTGCGTGTTGCGCCATTATCCAATGCCTCTTTGTAATAAGGATACATAAATTGGTCAAATCTTCCAAAGGCATAATCGCGATTTCCCATATAGCACGATGCTATCATATGCAACATCCAAATTAATTGCAAAGCCGAAAAATAATCGTTTGCGCCTTTATGAGAAACCAATCTCAAAGCAGCGGCACATTTTGTTTTACCATATTTTTCTGCTTCATCGGCATATCTCAACATAAAACGGCTTATTGCATCAACAACTATTTTTGCATTATCGGCATATTCTTTTGATTTTTTATCGCCAAGCCTATTTGCATTTTCATTTATTTCGCTTAAAATACCGTCTAGTCCGATTTTTAAAATTTTCTCGTAGTTAAAGCTCATATGACCCGTGCTCAAAAGGAGCGTATTAGGCGAAGAAACGCCTTCTTCGGGTAATCCTTCTACCACTCTACCCACAAAATAATCATTTTCGTTTATCGGTGTAGAAACGTTATCGAGAACTCTTGCAAAAACCCTTTGAAAATAATCGGGTGCGTTTTTGTCCTCATCTAATTTTTCTATTGATGATAAAATTCTGTCGCGTTCAATAAAGCAAGCATTATTGTCTGAAAGAAAAATATCATCACGCAATTTGTCTAATGCATTCATTATTATAACCCTTTCTAAATTATATTTTTTAAAAGCACTTAACCGGAACATCGGTAAATGATTTAATTAACTTTACCCAAGATTGTTTTTCATCCTCAGTCGGTACATTGACATCTTTACACGAATATTTCATACAAAGATTTTTGTATTTGTCTACGCCAAAATTATGATACGGTTCAAGCTCTATTCTTTCGATATTTTTAAGATTCGATGTTAAATCCGCAATTCCCTTTAAATGAAAATCCGTATTATTAAGTCCCGGAATAATAGGACATCGCAAAACAATTTTACCGCCATTATCATCAATAGATTTGATGTTTTTAATTATTATTTCATTTTCAACGCCGGTAAATTCTTTATGCTTTTGACTATCTGTTTCTTTATAATCGATTAAAAACAAATCCACCAAAGGAATAATAGCTTTTAGTTTATCATCTCTCAAATATCCACAGGTTTCGACGCAGGTATGTATATTATTCTCTTTTGCTTTCTGCAACAATTCATTTGCAAAATCATACTGTGCAAACGGCTCTCCGCCAGAAAGCGTAAGACCTCCCGATGACGAATCATAAAATATTTTGTCCTTTAAAACCTCGTCTAATACCTTTTGAGTAGATATATTGTATCCTGAAACAGACAGTGAATTACATCCAACCGCTATACATTTTCCACATGCAATGCAATTTTCCGACTTAAAAGAATGCGAAAATTCTTCAAAAGAATGACACCCTTTTGGACACCGCTCAATACATCTTCCGCAATTAACACATAACTCACCGTTATACATAAGTTGAGGCTTAAATGATTGAGATTCGGGATTGTGACACCATCTACAACGCAAAGGACAACCCTTAAAAAATACCGTTGTTCGTATTCCCGGTCCGTCATCGGTACAAAACCTTTGAATTTTAAATATCGTTCCTTCCATTAACTCATCACCTAAATCTTTTCAAATATGAGCATTTGAGAAATACAATCCTTATTTCTTTCAAAGAGCATACCCATATTCATTAAAATGTCACCGGTGTACACCTCTCCGGTTTGGGTATTTCTGTATTGTGATTTTTCATCTAACCCACAAAGCTTAACAACTCTCGGAGAAACACATGGAAAACACTTAATATTAAAATAAAACAGTATTATCTTGTCTTTTTCAGGTGAAATAAACTCAAATGAAGTATATTCGTTCTCAAATGGAGAAGCCAATCTATATAAATCGCCCTTATGAATCACCTGCTCTATTTCTTTATAATTACAAACCTGTTGTTTAACAGCTTTTATTTCGTCGTCGGATAATTCAAACAAATTTAATTCATATCCGAATCTTCCGCACATTGCGACCTTTCCACGCATATCAAAAGGTGTCAAACGCCCTGTTTGATGATTTGGAACGGCAGAAACATGAGCTCCCATCGTTGACGAAGGATAAACAAAACTTGTTCCATATTGAATATAAAGCCGTTCAACAGCATCGGTATCATCGCTCGTCCAAATTTGCGGCATGTAAAAAAGCATTCCCGGGTCAAATCTTCCGCCGCCGCCTGAACATCCCTCAAAAAGAACATCAGGAAACTCAGATGTCAGCTTTTCTAAAATTCCGTAAAGGCCTAATATATATCTATGTCGTACCTCACCCTGATGTAAGCCATCAAAACCTGCCGAGCCGACTTCTGACATATTTCTGTTCATATCCCATTTTAAATAAGATATATTTGCACTTCGCAACACATTTCTTACAGAATTTAATACATAATCGCAAACCTCTTGCCTTGACAAATCTAAGATATACTGATTTCTGCCTTCGCTTTTTAATTTGCCTTTTTCGTGCAAACACCATTCGGGATGATTTCTATATAAATAACTGTCCGGAGAAACCATTTCCGGCTCCATCCAAATGCCGAATTTCATACCTAATTTTTCAATCTTCTCAGCTAATCCTTTTAATCCTTCAGGAAGCTTTGTTAGATTCGGTGTCCAATCGCCGAGAGAGCCACTCTCACCGTTTCTTGTTCCGAACCAACCGTCATCAAGCACCATTAATTCTATTCCGCATTCGGCTGCCTTTGAAGCAAGTGCGACTATTTTTTTCTCGTCAAAATCAAAATATGTTGCTTCCCAATTATTTATTAAAACAGGACGGATCGAGTCTCTATACATACCACGACATAGATTATTTCTGTAAAGCTTATGAAATGTTCTTGACATTTCACCGAAACCATTTGATGAATAAACAAAAACGGCCTCAGGTGTTTGAAAACTTTCATTTGGCAATAAAACCCATGAAAAATCGTAGGGATTTATTCCGATATAAGCCCTTAGAGAATCCTCATCGGACTGAATGCCCACTTCGAAATCTCCAGAATATATCAAGTTTATTCCCAAAACATTTCCTTTGTTTTCATCAGCATTTTTTTCCGAAAGTGCAACAAACGGATTGCTATCATGCCCTGTAGCACCTCGTTTACTGTCTAACGAAAAAACACCCTGAGGAACGCTTTGTCTTTTTATATGCCTTTCTCTGCCCCAAGCGCCTGTAAAATAGGTCATATCAAAGCCTTCATTAAAGCAATCGATTGAAGCGCTTAATGCAGTATCCAATATAATATTGTTGTCTGATTTGTTAATAATTCTGCTGCTTCTCATTATAGCATCAATTCCATCTATAACTGTGTAAAGCAACTCAACATACAAATCGGAATATAGGTCCTTCAAAACAATTTTCAGCGTTTCGGCTTTTGAATTATCCTCAACATAGGTGCACGGAAGACCGCAAAGGTTTGGCTTTCCATTGATAATTTCGTGACCTTTATACAAAAGTCTTGTTACTCTTGAACCGTCAGGATATTTAACCTTTATTGCGCAATTCCTATAATCCGAACCGCAATATTCAGGATATTCTCGATAAATTGCTCCCATATGAATATCAAAAAAATCTCTGTCATAATTTGGGCAAAAGCTTTTTGTTATAAAATCGGAGTAAATACCATTAAAATTTAATGTGCCTCCGATTTTTGCCCCATAATAAATATGTGTTAAAATTCCGTCTGCCGCTATACCCATAATATAAGATGTATTATTTGTATTTAAGCAAAAATACTTTTTTTCACAATCAAACATAATGCTCATAAAAATCACCATTTTCTTTCCAAGACACAAAATGTAACAAAAAACCACTGAAATACAGATTTTTATATCACATCTGTTTCGGTTGCCACAAAGGAGCAAGAAACAAGCATCTTTATATTTTTAACGTAATTTTTCACGCTAAACTCCAGTTATATAAGTGAAATATTAAACTTCTTTTCGGCATAACAATTTTCACCTATATATATTTCAAAATCGCCTGTTTCAGCAATAAAGCTACCGTCTTCTAAATAAAATCCTAAATCTTTATAACCGATATTAAATTTAAAGGTTTTTTCTTCTTTCGCATCAAGTTCCTGTTTTAAAAATCCTCTTAAAACTCTTAGTGGGCGAAGTCTGGTTGCAAGTAAATCGTGAATATATAACTGTGCAACAACTTTACCTTTTCGATTTCCTATATTTTTAACAGTAAATTCAACGGTGAATTCTCCGCCTTCTTTACACTTGTCAAGTAACATTTCGGTTTTATCAATTCTAAAATCACTATATGAAAATTCAGTATAACCTAACCCATATCCGAACGGAAAGGCAGGAAAACCGACACTGTCTTGATAATTCCTATGAAATGGGTTTTCGTCTTTATAATATCCGCTTATCTGTCTTGCACCCGGAAGCATATTATAATAAATCGGAATTTGTCCTATGGAAAACGGAAGTGTAAAACAAAGCCTGCCCGAAGGCTCACTCTCACCGAAAAGAATATCTGCAACAGCATCCGAAGTACAGCTTCCGCAATGTCCAACATATAGAATCGCATCAAATAAATCTTTTGCTTCTCCGAGAGCTACCGGTCTTGCGTAGCCTAAAACACCAATAATAGGCTTACCTGATAGTTTTGCTCTTTTAACAAGTTCCAATTGCATTGATGAAATCGTCGGATTAGAAACACTGTTTGCTTCCCCGGTCATTCTTCGGTTTTCTCCCAAAAACAAAACAATACAGTCGCATTCCCTCAAATACAAAATTTCTTCATTGCAATTATCGGGATTAACACATATTTCGGCATCAGGCGCAACCTTTTTGATGGCTTCATACGGTGTTGACAGAAGTGAATAATCAGGGTCGAGCGCCCAAGAGCCTATCCATTCGGATTTGTTATGTAAATACGGGCCGGCAAGCCCTATTTTGGATTTCTTTGATAAGGGAAGAACATTATTATCATTTTTAAGCAAAACAATTGAGTTTACTGCCATTTTTTTAGAAAGTGCTAAATGTTTGTCAAAGGAATACTGCTCTATTTTGGTTTTCGGATGGTCAAAAAGACCTAATCTTAACTTGATATAAATAATTCTTTTGACTGCTTCATCAAGAGTATCTACTGATACCTTGTTCTCATTTATCAGCTCTTCGAGTGATTCCAAATAGCAATTATCTGCCATATCCAAATCAATGCCGGCATTAATGGCAAGCTCTGCTGCATGCTTTTTGCTTTCTGCAAAAAAACTAAATGCCATCATTTGTCTTATTGCGTCCCAATCGCTTACAACAAAGCCTTCAAATCCCAATTGACCTCTAAGCACATCGGTAAGCATTTTTTTATTTCCCGACATAGGCACACCGTTCAAATCATTAAACGAGCTCATAACGGTTGCAACATCCGCTTCAACAGCTCCTCTGAATGATGAAAGATAAACATTCTGCATAAGATAATCTGATATTTCAGTGTGGTTATAATCTCTGCCACCCTCAGAAGCACCATATCCAACAAAGTGTTTTGCGCAAGCCGCCATCGCATTTTCGTTTGAAATATCATCGGTTTGAAAGCCTTTTACTGCCGCTTTTGCGTAACATTCGCCAATATACGGGTCTTCACCGGTTCCCTCAACAATTCTTCCCCAGCGAGGATCTCTTGCAAGGTCAATCATAGGAGCAAAAGTCCATTTAATACCCGTATTGATTGCCTCAGCTCTTATCGCATCATAGCATTCCCGTACTAAATCATAATCAAATGAGCACGCCATATTCAAAGGATTTGGGAAAACAACACTATGTCCGTGAATGACATCTCTTCCGAAAAGAATGGGTATACCGTTTGCAGTTTCATTTACGGCTAAATCCTGCAATATGTCTATCTTTTCCCTTTTAACAGAATTTTGCTCTTCGTTGCCCGCAAATGCCGAACCTGCCAGTATTAACGAACCGGGATTTATCTCTTTAATAACTTCGCAAATCTCGTCAAAATTATCACCCGAATAATACATCTGTGTAACCTGACCGATTTTTTCCTTTAAGCTCATTTTTAATAGAATTTCGTTTGCCTTTTCAAAGCATTGTTTTTTATCCATAATCCGCCTCTAATCTTCTTTTATGAGATATTTCCCGTTTTCTATATTAAATGAATTAACATATTTAAAATCAATACTGTTATCATTATAAAACTCAAGCGGTAAAACCACATAGGAAGAAGAAAAATATTCACCGCCGCTCCAATGGTCACCGAAATACAAAATTTGTCCTCCGTCAAGAGTTATTGAAAAAGCAGGCTGTGTATCGTATGTTATTTCATCAGCACACTTTTCAAGTTGCTTCCATTCACCGTCGAGCGATTTTGCATAGGAATACATACACTGATTAGGTTCCCAACCCGAACAAAATGAAGTCAGCATATAATATAGATTATTATGCTTGAACACAACAGGCGCTTCACGATTTTGGGATACGAAAATCTTATTTACGACTTTTTCGACCGACAAATAATCCTCAGTAAGCTTATAAATCATCATATCCATATTATCTCTTGCATTTGAAATAAAATAACAAGTGCCGTCATCATCCTTAAACAAAGTGCAATCTCTTGACATATTTCCAAGCGGACTAAAACTACCGTGAAAAACAAAATCGCCGTCGGGTGTATCACAGGATGCAACGCAGGCTCTTGCACATGAATAATTAACTCCGTTTTCAAAATGTGCCCACATAACATATTTTTTTGTTTTTTCGTTATAGACTACCTTTGGTCTTTCGATATTCACCTTATTGAACGGATCCACACGGTTTAAATTTAATTCGTGAACAGGACCGTAATCGCCGTCTTTATCCCTTACAAGCATTAAATCGGTTTCATATTTAACTGCTTCTGTTTTAGAATGAATAGTTAAAATATTATTACGATATTCCCAAATCGTTAAATCCTTTGAACGGTAACAACTGACATATATATCATCCATTCGATTTTCGCCGTACCAATAATACCAATCTCCGAATTTTTGAATACAACCGCCGTGTGCGTGAATTTTATTACCGCTTGTGTCAACCCATTGTGCTTTATTTGTAAGATTTCCCATATTGATTATCACCTGTGAACTTTTATTTATAACAATTCGCCTGCAACCAAAATTGCAGAAACAGCATATTTCTTTTTACTGTCAACAGTACGGATTTTAACTGTATGCTCACCCGATTCTAAGTTCTTTGCAAGCATAAGCTCAACAGGATTTGAATAATCCAAATAACCATTTGCCTTATAAGTTGATTTGCCGTCAACCGTATATTCGATGCTTCCGATATCGGGTCCCATTTCCCAAAGAATCCCTAAATCCGTTCCCTTAAAACAAATAGTCACCGTACAGTCTGATGTATCTGCACTTATGCTTCCTCCGTAAACATTACCAAGCCACGAAAACTTGCTTGTATCTTTTTTAAACCCTGTTGTTTTTATCTGCGTTGCCGATGTTGCTTTGTAAAGATTAGCGTTCATTTTTAATGCAGATGACGCATTAGGAAGTTTTTTTTCAATTTTTTCATCAGAATTTCCGCAAATTTCCGACTGCAAAACAGCAATTATTCCGTTTGAGTAAACAGCATAACCCTTGTCATTTGGATGAACACCGTCGGCAAAATAATAAGAAAATTCCTTTCCTTCCTTATCCATATAATCATAAATTAAATCGTTTAAGAAAATAGCATTGATTTTGTATTTTTCAGCAATACTTTCGTGCCATTTTACAACGTTATCGTTTCCTCGACCGTTATCGGTAACATAAATCATTACTATCTCGGCATAAGGATTTTTTGAATAAATCTTTTTATATATTGTTTCAATCTGGCATTTCACTTCGGATTCGGTATACTTTTGAAAATTATCGTTTACCGAAAATTCAACAAAGACCAAATCCGGAACATTTTTTTGCAATAAATCACTGTCGATACGGTACATTCCGAAGCCCGAACCCGTACCTCCGACTGATGCACGGATATTCTCTATATCAGCATTTGGGAAAGCCTTACAAAACCAATTACCTACCTTTTCTCTCCAACAGGCATTGGCTGTTTGTGCACCCGTTCCGTCTGTTACCGAACCGCCTATGTATGCAATTTTCAAATTTTTGTCGTTTTGTAAGCGATATATTGTATTATTAAAACTCGAACGCTTTGTATAATAATTCATATATGAAACCCCCGAAAATGATGATGGACTTGAAACAGCAGGACTTAGGCTTTCTTTTGCAGTTGATTTTAGTTTGCTGTTTGTTGTTTTATCGGTTTTACTGTTTGTTCCCGATGCTTGACTTGCAATATTGTTTTTTTGTTTTTTTCCATTTGAAGAAGTATCGGTATTATCGGTTGAATTTGAATTTTCCGAAACATACTCATACTCGTAAACAACATCAACACTTTCAGGCTCTGTTACGTCCTTTTTACACGCCGCCAAAGACACACAGGTTATACAAATCGATAATAATACAATTAACGTTTTTTTCATTTGTTTTTTTCTCCTTAGGTGTTTGTTTATGTAATAACAGATATTCCTTTCATATTATCGGAACCGCTTATCAATATTTTTTGTATTTTCATATCACTTCCAAATGTTGATTTATAAAAAGACAATCTTACGCTATGCTTTTTATTTGAAAGGTTTTCGGCAACGGAATAAAGCGTATGATTTGCGGGACTTCTGTGTAATTCGATTTGTTTTATTTCTTCATCGTCAATTTCTATTTTAAGCGAGCCCCCCGTTTCGGTAGCCCAAGCCCAAATTTTAATTTCTGTGCCTGTAAAGGTAAAATACAGCGAACTGCCGGATTTATTACAAGAAATACTGCCATCATCCTCATTATAAAATCCTTCGGGTAATGATTGCTTTGAAAAATCAAAAGAATATGGATTATATGGTACTTCTGTTAAAGGTTCAGTGGGAAAAAATAATTTTTCAAGTGAACATTTAGTATTATTTTTCTTCATAAATATACCATTAAAGTAATTCTCTATATATTCGGCATATTTTTTATATCCGTTATCGTTAGGATGGACACTGTCATAAAAATATTTTTTCCATACACCGTCATCAACCGAAGTCGGTTGCTTGCCGTTGTTCTCTTTTACAATGTCGTTATATAGCATTTCCCCTATATGCAAATAAGGTATTCCGTAATAATCGGCCACCTCTTTTTGCTGTTTGATTTTATCATATTCGTTATTTTTGTTGCCGAAATCGGTAGTAAACAACAACACAATATCAGCATAAGGATTATATTTATAGATTGTACGAATGATTGATTCAATATATGTTTTTGAATTTGAATTATCGTACACATCATTGATTGCAAATTCAATAAAAACCAAGTCGGGTTTTTCGTTAGTTGTAAGTTTCAAATCATCAATCGCCCGATACGCTCCGAATTCGGAGCCCGTTCCGCCGATTGATGCATCAGTTTCGTTTATTTTAACATCTTTAAATTTATTTTTAAAATAATCAGTTGTAATTGCTCTGAAAGATTTTGTTTTTGTATCAGATGACCCATAGCCATAAGTTATTGAACCACCTAAATAAGCAATGTTCAATTTCTTGTTGTTAATTATTTTGTAATATGAATTATTAAACAATTCTGACTCATCTCTTATATGTTTTATATATGCATCACTTTTTTTACTCGTATTTGAGCTTGAGTTGTTTTTTGTTTTTTGATTTTGATTATTGCTATTATTTGAAGAAGTGGAAGAAGTGTTATTTGAAGAAGTGGAAGATTGGCTGTTTTGATAAACATACTCGTATTCATAAATCACATCATCCGATTCGGATGATACTTTATTTTTACTACAAGCCGAAACAGTCAACAAAACAACAAGGCACATAATTAAAGAAATTATTCTCATAATAAGCTATTCCTATTCCTAATGTTCAGATAAGATGCGGAGTTTTCTCCGCATCTTATAGAAATTTTTAAGCTTTTTTCAATTTACCGAGAACAACAACGGCAATAAGGCAAAGACACATAAAAGTTATTAACGGAGTTATATTTTTATTATCACCGGTATCAGGTGAAGTTCCGTTTGATGATTGGTTTTTATTGTCATTGTTTCCGGATGTATTTGAAGTGCTATTACTTTTTGCAGAATTGAATCCTTCTTGGTGTTCTGCATCATTTTGAATGTTGGGATTTATACTATGGTCAACATCATAATACATATCTACATTTTCAAAGCTAAATCTGGTATTTGGGTCTTTTGGCTCCATTTTGGGCTGAACCTTATCAACCAATTCGTCCCAAAGCGAACGATCAAATTTAACAACTTTATGACCGCCCTGCTCCTTTATACTTTTGCTTGTAACCTTTCCTGCGGATGACCATAAATACAAGCTACCGTCACCAACTGAGAAATCGGCATTTTTCAAAAGATTTTGAGTTGTGCCTTTTTCACAAAAGCTAAAATTCCAAACATAGCAATATCCCATATTACCGGGTGTCAAACCAACATAAATAACCTGTGTGTCTGTTGCGGTATATTCAAGATTGACTGTTCCCTCAATTCTGTGTCCCAATAATTCTTGAGTTACAAGACCGTTTCCGGAAAGGTCTTTATAAATTCTTGCCAATGCGGTTGTTTTCGGTGAAGCATAATAGTTAAAGGTTAAAATATATGTCTTACCCTTTTCAACCGATACATCCTGAAGAAAATCAACAAATCCTACCGTTTCGCCTTTTTCGTTTACATAGGTTCCGTTTATTTCAACCATGTATTCAGGATCATCGGCATTTTCGCTTCCGGATCCTTGCCCACTCCAAAGAGAATCATCATATTTTACAATTTCAAAACAGTTTTTGTTGTATTCCCATCCGGTAGCTTTTCCGTTCTTAAAATTCGGATTGGCAAGTAGATTTTCGCTTTTTCCTTTTTCGGTAACAGAAACATCCCAGATATATGCGTTACCATTTACCGAGCCGTTATCAATTGTGATAATCGCCAAATCCTTATTATCACCTGTTTGTCCTCCTGTAGGATCTGTACCTCTGTTGTACTCAACCGAGAATGTAGCTACCTCGCCCACACGCATATCAACTGCTTTAATAACATTGAATGTATTTCCGCAAATTCTACCTTGGAAGTTTCCTTCGTCAACATAATACTTAAAGCTGTAAACATAGTCGGTATTTTCAGCCGCTTTAAAACTTTGATAAAATGCTTGCCAATTTTCTCCGGCATTTTTAGCATGAAGCATATATTTGCTTGTATCCTCACCCTGAGAATTCCAAATATTTTCGTCATATGGAATAATACTGTAATAAGAAGTATTTCCTGTCCAACCGGTTGATTTGCCTTTGGCAAAATCGGGATTTTCGAGTAGATTTTCATCGCTTCCCTTTTTGGTAAGCTTCAAATTCCAAACATAAAGCGTTCCCTTTTGATCGGCATTATCAATTGAAACAATCGCAAGTTCCTTATTATTTTGTGCACCGCCTCCGGTTGCCGCTGTTCCTCTGTTGTATTCAACAGAAAATGTGCTCTTTTCGCCTATTGCAAGCGGAACTGCCTTAATTACATTAAATGTGTTTCCGCAAATTCTGCTTTGGAAAGCACCCTCATCGGCATAATAATCAAAACTGAAAACATAATCGGTGTTTTCTTTTGCGGTGAACGCCTGATAAAATCCCTGCCAGTTCAATGTGCCGTTATTTGTTATTTTCAGCATATACTTTGAGGTGTCTTCTTCGGTTTTCCAAATAGTTTCATCATAAGGAACTATGCTGAAACATGAAGCGTTTCCTTCCCAGCCCGATGAATTTCCGTTTTTGAAATCCGGATTGACAAGAAGATTTTCATCGCTTCCCTTTTTAGTAAGCTTTAAATTCCAAATATAAAGCGTTCCCTTTTGATCGGCATTATCAATTGAAATAATTGCAAGGTCTTTATTTGAAATATCACCTTGACCGGTAGCAGAAGTTCCGCGGTTATATTCCATTGTGAATGTACCTTTTTCGCCTATCGGGATAGCGGCGGCTTTAATAACATTAAAGGTATTACCGCAAATTCTGCTTTGGAAAGCGCCCTCATCGGCATAATAGTCAAAGCTGAAAACATAATCGGTGTTTTCGGCAGCTCTGAAGCCCTGATAAAAGCACTGCCAATTTGCTTCGCCGTTATTTTCGACTTTAAGCATATATTTATCGTAAACGATAGGAAATTCCAAATCCTTCCACAATTCATCGGTATAAGGAACTATGGTCGAAAAGGTGTTGTTTATATCCCATCCATCACCAGAACCTTTTTTAAAATCCGGGTTAACCAAAAGATTTTCGCTGCTTCCCTTTTTGGTAAGCTTAATATCCCAAACATACGAAACACCTTTGGAAAAGCCATTGTCAATTACAGGAATTAAAAGTCCGGCATTTCCGCCTGAACCTGTTGCTTTTGTACCTCTGTTATACTCTATTGTTACAATATCCAAAGCATCCGATTTTGAATTAGCAACGGTAATATTATTAAAAGTATTACCACAAAATCTCGCACGGCAATATCCGCCATCGCTGTAACACTTAAAGCTGAAAACATAGGTTGTATTTTCCTCGGCAATAACACCTTGATAAATACCTTGCTCGTTTTTACTCCCGTCGTTTACAAGTTTCAGCATATATTCAGGGCCTTTTTGTTCTGCCGAAGCATACGTTCCCATTATAAACATCATATTGAGAAAGCAAACAACTGCAATGATAACGGCAATTATTTGTTTTTTGTGTTTTTTTAGCAAAACATACATCTCCTTCGTTGATAAATGCGAAAGTAAAATTTACGTTTCAAAATTTGCAATCATTTTTTTAATTGCAACCATATCTCTGACATCAAAGCATTTATCATTATTTACATCTAAGTTTTCATATCCGAGATTAATACCGAGAAGCGATTTTTTCAAATCTATTATATCACTTGCATTTAAAAAACCGTCTCTGTCAATATCGGCATATTTTAAAATTTTTACCGTTAAATCATAAGTGCTGAGCTTAAAGGAAGCAACGTATTTTTTATTCATCGTTAAAACCTTTTTCTCTGAGGAAGCAAACCAATCATACAATCCGTTATAACCAAAATCACTATTTGTATATGAAAGCATTTGTCCGGTAGCTTTATCTGAAATTTTAATATCCCAAACATATCCCATTCCGGCACTTGATCCGTTGTTTATAAGAAAATAAATATCTTCGTTATTCTCTGCAGTATATTCAAGAGTGCTTTGAGAATATTTATTTGTATTTAGCGGTGCAACATTTTTAATTTGCTCTGCACTTTCTATTCTTGCTTCAAACTCACAACCGGCCGGAGCAAAGTAATTAAAAGTGAAAACATAAGTTTTTTGTGCGGTAACCGATATTTTTTTACCGAATGATTGCCAATTATCGTTATTTCCCTCTTTGTTTGAAACGATAATTGCTTTATTCCAAGTCGGTTCACTGTAAGATATGTCGTCAATGTATTTATTATAATCAACATCGGTGTAAACAACTGCAGACGGATTACTGTCCACCTTTGAAACCGAATATTTGAAAGCATACTCATTATTGGATTTAAGTTTTTGTGAATTAACCCAATCAAAAGCAAGACCTTTGGTTTGATAATATTTGTTACCGATAAAATCAATACCGAGATCAGTGTCATGGTACGCCAATCTTATTAAGCAATCCGAAGAATATGCAAAAGTATTATCTCGTATAACATAATTGCTCACATTTTTGCAAGGATTGTTTCCACTCCAAAAGCAGATTAAAGAAGGTGGCTCATTGCTCGGTCTTTGTTTGCCCCAACCGTATCCGGAATAAGCTAAAATATTATCCTGATAAGTAATATTGCTAAACTGAGATACCGCATCACTGCTTGCAAAAATCTCAAAAGCCATTGAACAATGAGTTACATAATTGCCGCTGAACAAAATATTTGATTGAACGGTACTGCTGCACGATTGGTGAGTTATGCCCGTGTCATAAATTTGATAAACATAATTATTTATCACATTGATATTATTACATCCGTCAAAAAACTGAATTGCGTTTCCGTATCTCACAAAGCTTCCTTCACCGGAATAAGCACCGCCGATAAATCCAAACTCACAGTTTTGAATTGTTATATTTGCGGCACCGTTCTCAAAGGCAATTCCGTGACCGCCGCCGTATTTAAAGGAAATATTATCAATTATAATATTTTCCCCCGAACCGCCGGACGAGATACATCCACCCAAGCATATTTTAGCATTCGGATAAATTGAAGCCGGATTTTTATCGCTGTAAAAGTATATTTTTTTACTTGAATAATCATAATAAAAATCATTGTTTTGTGATAAATCATTTATTGAAGACTTCTTTACCGCTGCTAATGCACTTGTTTCATCCAAAAGAATCAAACCGACATCTGCATTAAAAGTACCGGTCGATATCCAAATATTGTTTGAATTATCAGCCCATTGCGTTGTGTAGGAAGCGTCGAACAACGGTTTTTCTCCAACACCGTATGCCCCGTATTGAACACCCGATTTTAATATCAAAGGATACTTATACACACCGTTACGTTGAAACAGAACCGTATCTCCGCTTTTTACACTGCTCGGAATGGTATTACCGCTCTTTACCTCATAAACAGTGCCTGAGTTTGTAATTCCAGATGAAGAATTTATAATGCTTTTTTTCTTATTTTCTAAAACCGCATTTAAATTGCTGTCATAAACACAATCCTCAACACTTTCTGTTATATGGCAAAGCTCAGTGTCAAAGGGCAAAACCGAAAAACAATTCGGATTAGCATTCCATCCTGAATAGTTTCCGTTTTCAAAATTAGGGTTGACAAGAAGATTTTCACTGCTTCCCTTTACAGTAAGACTGATATTCCAAATATACATAATGCCGACTGTATTCGTATTGTCAATAGAAACAATGGCTAAATCTTTATTATCCCCTGTCTGTCCTCCTGTAGGGTCTGTGCCTCTGTTGTATTCAATAGAAAAAGTGCTTTTTTTACCTATCGTAACCGGGACTGCTCTTAAAACGTTAAAAGTGTTTCCGCTGATTCTTCCTTCGAAAGCACCGGATTCGGCATAATAATCAAAGCTAAAAACATAATCGGTATTTTCAGCAGCACGAAATCCCTGATATAACGCTTGAAAATTTTCTTCTCCTGTGTTTACGGCTTTTATCATATATTTAGGTGCGGCATAAGCGACCGTATTCCCAAAAGCGCAAAATGTGATTACCAGTGTGATAATTATTGACAGTATATTCTTTTTCAAATATTATCACTCCTTTTTACTTTTGGAAAGCCATGAAAAACTCCATGGCTTTCCATTTTTAATAAAATTAAATATTTATATAGTTTATGTATTTTTTCTTGAACGAAACAAAATCTAAAAGATTAAATACTTTGTCTCCGTTAATATCGAATTCGTGCTCACCTGTCAAAAATGCCTGACAAAGCTCTATCATATCGTCAATAGTTACTGCTCCGCTTAAATCAAGGTCAAGCTCAACAAGTGCCGCATATACAGAAGCATCAAACTCAATTATTGAATAGCACTTGGAATTACCTGTCCAACCTGCTGATTTTCCGTTTAAGAAATATGGATTTACAAGAAGGTTTTCGCTTTCACCCTTCTTTACAAGCTTTATATTCCAAACATACAAAGTTCCTTCTAAATTTGCATTATCAATAGAAACTATGCCGAGTGCGGGATTTCCGCCGGAACCTGTTGGTTCTGTTCCTCTGTTATATTCAATAGAGATTGAGCCCTTTGAATAATCAGCAATTCCGGCAGAACGCAAGTTGTTAAAGGTATTTCCGCATATTCTTCCCTCGAAAGCACCGCCGACTGCGTAATAATCAAAGCTGAAAACATAATCGGTATTTTCTTCGGCATTAAAGCCCTGATAAAATCCCTGCCAAATGTTTTCGCCGTCATTTACAATTTTAAGCATATAATCATCCGGCTCAACTTCCCAAAGTGAAGAATCGAATGCAACCGGGTTACAATAACCGTTATTGCAGTCCCAACAATATCCGCTTCCGCAATAAAAATCGGGGTTAGAAAGCATATTTACATTGCTACCGGTTTCGTAGAATTTAAGATTCCAGAGATATACCTTACCAACTGAAAAACCGTTTGTAAGAATAAAGTTTACATTTCCTGTGCTTCCGGCTGTATAATCCATTGTAAATGTTTTCTTTACATCAATTGATGTATCTTCAATTTTTGTTCCATTAAAAGGTCCGCCTTCGGAAAGCCATACACGAGCACTTGCACCGTTGCTGTAATAATCAAAGCTGATTGTGTACTGTTTTCCTGCAACAACAGGAACAAACTGCCATATACCCTGATTGTTAGTTCCATCGTTGGTAAGTTCAAGCATATAATCTCCGGACCATAATTTGTCATTATAAGCAACCGTTGTGCAAAGGTCCTTGTTTCCGTCCCAACCTGCAAGGCTTCCGTTTAAGAAATTGGAGTTGGTCAAAAGATTTTCGGTGCTACCTTTTTCGGTACATTTAACATTCCAAATATATGATGTACCCTGCCAAAATCCGTTTGTATAGCAAGGAATATGAAGTCCCGTATAGGTTGCAGTATAATCGACGGTTATTGTTCCCTGCCAACCTGAAACAGTATCAACCTCGTGAAGTATTTGTGAGAAATTATAATTTCTAAGCCTAAATCTTATAGCACCCGACTGTGAATAATAATCAAAACTGAAGGTATAGGTTTCACCCTTTGTAAGGTAAACACCCTGGTAAATCGCCTGGTCGTTATTGCCGTCGTTTACGATTTTTACCATATATTCTCTTTTATTCCATGCGGAATCACTATATGCTTGCATTGTGCAAAGGTCTGTATTGCTGTTATTCCAGCCTGAAAAAGAACCGTTTAAGAAATTCGGATTTGTAATAAGATTATTTGTATTATCAGCTTCGGTACAGCTTATGTTCCAAATATAGGATGTGCCCTGCCAATATCCGTTTGTATAGCAAGGAATATGAAGTCCCGTATAGGTTGCAGTGTACTGAACGGATTTTCTACCCTGACAACCGGTAGAAGTATCAATCTCGTCAAGAAGATTTTGTGAGAAATTACAATTTCTAAGCTTAAATCTTATAGCACCGGAAACAGTATAATAATTAAAGCTGAATGTATAGGTTACACCTTCGGTAAGATATACTCCCTGATAAATTGCCTGGTCGTTAGTAGTGCCGTCGTTTACGATTTTAACCATATTGGTTTTAACATTCCATGCGGAATTATCAAACGCAACAGCGTTACACCATCTTGAATCACCGTTCCACCAACCTAAATCTCCG
Source organism: Ruminococcaceae bacterium UBA1741 (assembly GCA_002315685.1). Lineage (GTDB taxonomy): Bacteria > Bacillota > Clostridia > Oscillospirales > Acutalibacteraceae > UBA737. The sequence continues at coordinate 23,770 of DCHX01000007.1, read as the reverse complement.
TTTTCAAAGTTTGCATTTGAAAGAAGATTTTCCGTTGTTCCTTTTTCGGTTACCGAAATATTCCAAACATTAGATGTTCCGTCATATAAACCGTTATCTATTATGAAAATAACATCAGTTGTTTCAGAAGCTGTATATTCATAATAAAATCTTCCCGTAACGGCTGCGACTGTATCTTGGCAAATGCCGAGATTTCCAAAATCGCTTCTAACAATTCTGAATCGGCAAACACTGCCGTTGTTATAGTAGTTAAAGCTGATTGAATATGTTTTGCCCTCAGTAACGCCAAATCCTTTCCAAATGCCATGTTCATCGGTGCCGTCATTTACAAGTTTCAGCATATAACCGTTTGCCGATGCATCAGCCAATGCGGTTACGGGAGCAATAAATACGAATGATAATAAACATGCCAAGGATAATAATAATGCTGTTATTTTTTTAAACATAATACTAACTCCTTTATAATAAATTTATGTAATAAATTTTACAAGTTTGGGATTTTTATCAACATAAGATACCGCCTTTTCAAGCTCAGCTTGATTTGCGCAATCGTATCTTTCTCCGTCTTCCCAAGCAAAAGCATATCCTGCTTTTTGGTAATAGGTGTTTTGTGAGTATTCTACATTTACATGCTGATTATATGTTGAATTAACAATAAAGTTATTTGAAATATCGAAAATATTATTCTTAATAACAAAGTTTTCAGCATAAAAGGCGTTATTTCCGCCCCACGCACAAATATGAGATACCGCCTGCGGATTTGTACGAACCATTCCCCAGCCCTCGCCGGCAAAGCGAAGAATATTGTTTGCTATTAAAATATTAATCATTTTATCCTTTGACGGAGTACCTGAAAAATATTCAATATTATAGGAACAATACTCAATTAAATTGCTTAAATACTTAATATTTGAGTTGACTATTCCGCCGCCACCGCCTTGATGTGTAAGTCCGGCATCGTAAATTTGATATATCCAGTTGTTTTCAACCAGAATATTATCGCAATTGTTCCAGAACTGAATGCCGTTTCCGTAGCGTTCGGTTCCTCCGAGATACGAGCCACCTATCCAACCGATATCGCAATTTCTGATTGTGATGTTCTTCGCATCGTTACCAAAGGCAATTCCGTGACCGCCATGATACTTAACGGTAAGATTTTCAATTATTACATCGCGACAGCTTGTGCCACCCCAAAGAAGGTTACCGCCGGAGCAAATTTCTATGTCATAAAAGGTTTTTCCGGGATTTCTATCCATATAAACATACAACTCAGCAGTATCTCTATTATACCAAAAATCGAAGTTTTTCTGTACCTCTTCAAAGGTGTCCTTTTTAACACCTACGGCAACACCGTGATTGAAAACAATAAGACCTACATCAATATTTATATATTCATTACAAATCCATATATTTTCATCATCGCTCGTACGCCATGTGCTTTCACCCGTATAATTCATAAGCGAACCGTAAATTGCAGGTTTAGGACCTTCTCCGTAAGCACCGTAGTTTACACCCGAAACAAGCGAAAACGAACCTCTGTAAACACCGCCACGCTCAAAAAGTACCGTGTCTCCGGCCTTTAAATCGGACCTTGCCGCTTGATAAGCCGAGGTAGAATACCAAGCTTTATCAGGTGATTTACCGTCATTACCGTCATTTCCCTTACGGGAAATATAATATGTCGTACCGGTTGAAGTTTTTAGGGCGTCTTTTGCATTTACAATTTTGCTTCTTAAAACTTCTGCTTCATTATCAGCGCCGCCGGTTTGAGGATTCAAACGGGTTGATGTATTATTTATCGGTACCGTGTCATTGGTATTTTCAACATTGATAAGAAATTCATAGTCGTCGGAAATATCGTTTTCGTCCGAAATATAGTTTTCATCTGTGTCATACGATTCTTCTTCATCATCTTGGTCTTCGCTTTGCGTTGAAGAATCATCGGCTACGGTAATGATTTTTTTAATGATTTTCTTTTTTTTCTTTGTGGTTGTATTACTTGAACAACCGGCAAGAACTAAAAGAGACGCTAAAAGTAGTGCTATGATTTTTTTTCTCATTTTTTTCTCCTTTCCACTGCTTAACGCAGTTTAGTAAAAAACACTTAAAAAGGCATACCCCCTTAAACTGCGAAAAAACATCGCCCTATTTTGTTAAATAATTTTCCCTAAAAAGTTAATATTAGGGATAATATCACGACTTGAATTTAACTTCTTTGAACGATTTATCAATCTTTGATACCTGTTTACTCATTTGTTCTTCATTTTCGGCATATAGCGGAGTGTCGTTTGTCCAACGGGCAACCGCACCCTCGCTCATATAAAAGCTGTTACCGTTGTAAATTATTTCATTATCGTTAATGCCATACTGAACAATCAAATATGCAGTAGAACCATCTAAAATATTATTATCAATCTTAAAGTTATCTGCTGTTAAAAATCCGCCCCAACCGCATATTAATGATACCGCTTGCGGATTAGGTCTTTGCATTCCCCAGCCATATCCGGAAAACCTTAAAATGTTATTAGAATATATTATATTCGCAAGCTTTCCGTTATCCTTATCAAGCGGAAAATACTCAATAGCATAGGTGCAATACTCAATAAGATTTTCATTAATATTTATATTGGTTTGCTCACAATTCGGAATCCCCTGATGTGTAAATCCGGTATCATATATTTGATAAATGTAATTTTTCTCAACCGTTATATTATTACAGGTGTTCCAAAACTGAATGGCATTTCCGAACCTAACCGTCGGATTTTGCAGCGACCCACCTATCCAGGATAAAACGCAACCTCGAATTGTAATATCGCTTACATTATCCGAAAAGGCAATTCCGTGAGCACCGCCGTAGGATATCTGTAAATTTTCAATCAAAACATTTTTTACGGGAGTGCCGATTGATAGAATACAGTCACCTATGCAAAACTCTATATCACTGTATTTCTCACATGGATTAAAAGTTAAATACAAATAAAGTTTTTCCGAAACAGTATCATGAAAAAAATCATAATCTTTTTCAACTTGGTCCAATTCATGAGTCTTTTTAATTCCGACAGCCGTTCCGTTGTCAAAAACAATGGTGCCGATATCAAATTTGCCTGCATTATTGCAAACCCAAATATTTTCCATATCGGTTTTTTCCCAATATGATTTATCCGCAAAATTATCAGGCGAGCCGTAAAGTTTTGGCTTATCTCCAATTCCGTATGCTCCGTAGCTAACGCCGTCTAAAACCGGAACCCAGCCACGATATATACCGCCTCTTTCAAAAAGCACAGCTTCTCCGGGCTTTATTTCGTCGAGATGCTTTTGATATCCCACAGTGCTTTTCCAGGCATTTTCAGGTGAGCTACCGGAGTTTGAATCACTACCGTTTTGAGATATATACCAACATTTTTTGTTTTTGGATACAGTATCCGATAGCGTAACTATCTTTTCTTTTAAAACCTCCGCTGCTTTATCAGTAACCGAGGTTTTTGGAATACCTGAATTAACAGGTATTCCGTTTCCAAAACAATTATTATTCATATTATTTTAAACTCTCTAATGATTTATTTGAATCATTAACACACTTCGCAACCATTGCTGTGTATTTGTCAAGGTTTGATTTAATTTGTGCGGATTCGGTTTGGCGAAGCAAATATGACATATCATGAACAGAATCACCATAACGAGACTTATCTAAAAGAACATCCATATTTGTAAAGAATGTTTGATTTCTGCACCAATCTACAACTTCCTTAGCTTGCGAATCACAGTAAAAATCATTCATATCATAATTTGCACAGTCTAAATAATATCTGAGGAAGTACGGTACCGCTTCTTTATTTTTCGCACCCTTAGGAACACCGAATGCTATATTCTCTCCGAGCTCTTGGTAATAGGTTTTTTGTCCGTCAACAGTCGGCATCGGAACAGTACCTAAATCTCCGTTCGAAATAAGCTTTTTAACATGGAAATGAGCTCTAATCGAAGAAATAGCACTGTTGGCATGGAAAAGAATTGTGCCGTTATCAAAACCGTCAAGATTATAAACTGTATTGCTGAAGTTTCCTTCTTTTACATTCTTCGAAACAAACTGCCAAGCTTTAACTATGCGAGTATCATCCATATGGCTCACATATTTGCTCTTTGAAGCGTCATATGTAATGTATGTAACACCCATACAGCGCATATATTCGCCACCGTCCGGCATTGTATAGCCCTCGTATTCGGTTCCTGCTGCCGATACAAATTCCGAGCACATACTTGCCATCTTTTTCCAAGTCCATTTGCCCTGTTTCCAAAGGTTATACGGGTCTTCAAGGTTATATCGAGAAATAAGTGAACGGTTATAATACATAACGGCAGGGAAGAAATACGGAGTGTCCTTTAAAATCATTCCGTAGGTTTTACCGTTTACCTTGTACAAATTCATCAACTCTTGATTCCAAGCACCATCTGTAAAATCATAGCCGAGATTTGAAATCGGTTGAAGTGATTGAAGTATATTTACATTTGTATCTCTCATTCGGATTATATCCGGAGAATCGCCGGAAGCTACCATAGCGGTAATTTTTGTAATATAATCATCGTATGTGCCGGTTACCCAATTAACCTTGATTCCGGTTTCCTTTGTGAATGCGGCGATTGCTTTGGAAGAGCCTGTAAACGAGTTAGAGGGATTCCAGTTATAGAATGTAATTGTTGTACCCTTTAACTTTGAAGGTATCGATGCTTTAATCTCTTCCCATGATTTTGTTTTTGAGTTAGTGCTTGAACCGCTTGTTGTCGTTGAATTTTTTTTCGAGCTGTTACCTGTTTTTTCGGTGCTATCAGTTGATTCATTACTTGAAGAACTGCTGTTATCACCAGACACATACTCATACACATATTCAACATCGTAGTCAGAGCCTTCTTCGTCTGTGTCTTTGCTTTTACAACCGCAAATTGCCACAAGCATGGCAAACGCCATAGTAACGCAAATGATTTTTTTACCTATGAATTTCATAAAAATCCTCCTATTATTTATCAAAACTTTTGTTTTGATTATTTGATAATTAACCAACTATACCGGTTTGAGATATACTTTCAATAAATTTTCTTTGCATAATCATATACATAATTAAAACCGGTAAAATAAACATTATAGATGCTGCCATCGCCGCATTAACAGCTTCGGCAGAATAAACATTATATCCGAGTCCCTGAACAAGCGTGAAGAAATCCTTAATTTTAACAGCTAACGGATAGTTAGTGCTGTAAAACATTGCGGGTCGGTAGTATTCATTCCAGTGCCAAATAACCGAGAAAATAAAAACGGTAAGAACTGCAACGCCAGACGAAGGAATAACTATCTTGAAAAACGTTTTCCAAGCCGAAGCGCCGTCAATACTTGCTGCTTCCTCAAGTTCTTTAGGAAATCCCTTAAAAAACTGCTTGAAAATATAAATGAAGAATCCCGATTGAATTCCAACCGCAAGCAATGACGGAACATAAAAGACAAAGGGCGTATCAAGAAGATTTAATCTTAATTCTTTTTTTAAAATCGTACCAACAATATTTAATATGCCCGCGATATCCATATATCTGAAATTTATATATGTAGGAATGATAATAACTGTAGTAGGCACCAAAATATTAAGTATTAAGATGACATCAAGAATTTTCTTGCCCTTAAAATTAAATCTTGCAAGACCGTATGCCGCAATACCGCACGAAAAAACCTCAACAAGTCCGCTTAACAATAATACAAATATTGATGTAAAAGCCGATTTATATAAATCAACCGTTTTTGCAGCAAGCTTAAAATTGTCAAAAGTATAGGTTTTTGAAACCCATTGCACGGTCGGGTCCAAAAAATCATCGGCACTTTGAAAGGCATGAACAATCATATAAATCAAAGGATATAAAAGTATATAACCAAATGAGAATAAAAAAACGTATCTTGCTATAGAAAGAAATATTGAAGCTGTGTTTTTATTCGCCGAATATGTATCTAATTTTTTTGCAGTGGGACTTTTTGAATTAAATATTTTTATCGATTTCATACAATCACTCCCACCTCTTTAAGCAAAGCTGTTTGTAAAGCAATAAAACGATGCCCATCACTGCCATAACCAAAACAAAATACCCCCAAAGCATTGCCGAGCTTAAATCATATATCTGATTGTTTTTCATTATTGAATAAGCCTGAGCCACGACGGGATTATCAAGAGATGTGAACAACTGAATCATTGTGTAAATAAGAACAAGTAATATTACATCCTTAAGCATAGGAATCGTTACATACCAAAACTCTTCCCACTTTGTTGCACCCTCAATTTTTGAAACCTCATAAAGTTGCGGAGAAATACTTTGAAGTCCGGAAAGAAATAAAATGATTTGAACACCGCACGACCATATTAAATCAAAAACATTACTTAAATACTTTGCAAACAGACCATTTATGCTGCTTGGAAAATTAAGCTTCAAAAGTATTTCATTAAAATCAATTAGTCCGCCGTATTCATATTCTGCTCCACTTGTAACATTAAATAACGGAACACGAAGATATCCGCTTTTAAGCAAAACCATTACAACACCCGTTGCTATAATTACCGGCATAAAGAAAATACTTCTTGCAATAAGTCTTCCTTTGAATTTTTGATTAAGAACAATAGCAAGAATGAGGCTTAAAGCAATAATAATAGGAACAGATGAAAACATTGTGGAAACGGAATCTCTTACATTATCTAAATACTTTGCATCACTTAAGAGCATCTGACGGTAATTTTCAATACCGATAAACTTAAACTTCAATTCGCCTGCAGCAATCGTAATATTTGTCAGAGAATACTTTATAGAGTCAATAATCGGAATAATAAAAAACATTAAAAGTCCTAAAATCCAATGAGCTACAAACTGATAACCGATTTTGTTTTTATTTGCATCTAAATTGCCTTTTGTTTTCTTTTTCACTTTATTCCCCTCCATCCACTATTTTATATCCGTAAGAGGATATTTCGCCGACAGGAGAGCTAACCTCATGCGAGCTATGGTTTGCATAAACAGTTACATTGCAATCAAATACTGTTTTTGATACATTGTTCTCTAAAAGACTATATTCCTTGATGCTTGCACCATTTATTTTCTTATAATACGCATCCAATTTATTTATCGATTTAATAATATAATCTTTATTAGACGAATACACAGAAGAATATAATCCGTTATAATATAAGCTATCAAGTTTTGAATTGTATTTATCAATAAGAACAAAACTCGGTTTTGTTCCGCTTTGAACCGCAAGCATAAGAGCTTTGTTTATATCATCCGAAACATTGATTTCTTTTGAAAAAAGAGATTTGTCCGCACCAAAAACCATTTGATAAAAAGGTATTGATTCATCCAGCGAAGAAAAATCACCGTTATCAACAGGAACGGAAAAGCAACTATTCGCAATCGCCGCCGAATAAGAATTTGCATTGCTTACCGCAACACTGATATTCTTGTTCTTGAATGAATTTATTATACTTACTGTATCCTCTTGGATTTTCCTTGCGCCACTATATTCAGGGCTTGAATAATCACAGTATTTTGTGCTTGAAAGACTTTCAATACTAACACCCGAAAGATTTTGCTTTAGTGCAAAAGACAAAAGTTTTTTTGAGGCCTTCAAAAGATTTTTTCTACTTAATAGAAAATAAAACGAATCTTTATCATAATTTCGCAAATCAATATTTACATTGTATTTTTTAACCTTATGAAGCGATGCTGATTTTGCAACATCCATAATTGAGTTAAATCCATTGCCGGAATTTCTAAAATACAAAAGCTCAAAATCGCTGAAAATCGGAATATTATTATCAAGACAAAAATTTTCTAATGTTTTATATCCTTTTTCTCCCCCGAATTTTACCGAAAAAGTAAATCCGCCGCCAACATTTCCATATGATATTCCGCTAGTTCCAAAACCCAAAAGTCTTACAGACGGTAAAGAATTGCAGCTAACAATCAAATCTTTTATTATTTCATTTGCTTTTGAAAATGTTGTTGAAACCGCCATGGAATTGTGCGGTATTCCACAGGTAAGTTCTTTAACGGTAGCGCCACCTATAATATTTACAGCATAGGTTGAATCGGACAAATCGGTTGATAATAGCTTATTCACCTTCAAATAATTCTTATAGCATCTTGCCATTCCAATATAATCGGCGTCGTTTCCGGAAAGAGGATAAAAGCAAACAGTTCCCGTATAATCTATTACCTTTTCGGAAACTCTTGTAACATCTTTATACTCCCACGAAAGCTGTGTTTCATAAATATCATAATCTCTTGCTTTGAAGTTTACATAAACATTCGAATATCCACTCAACTTATCGCCTGCAGATGCTTTTATCTCCGAAGCTTGTGCATTCCCCTCGATTATAGCACAAAGAGCATCTTCGCCGGACTTAACCCCGAAAACCGGTATTTTTACCTGACTCTCATCATTAAGCTCCTCCGGAACAATTTTCGAAGCATCTACCGAAAAAACATCTGCTGAAAAAGAACGCTCACCATCAACATTTTCATACGTCCTCATTATTGAGCCACATCCGGACGGAATAAATAAATATGAATTATCTGTGTCGTTTTTTACCGATGTCAAATACGGAGCAATACTTACTGAACGAAGCTTGTTTTCTTTTTCGTAAATCTTTGTAAAATCAACAGAAATTGCAAGAGAATCATCTCTTAAAACATACTGAACAGGAACTGCTATTTTGGACTTTTGGAAATAATAACAAACCTCTATACCGTTTTCAATTTGCTTAGATGTAACACTTCCGTTTTTTATTGAATCTTTATAAGCTTTTGAAACATCCGAAAGCTTACTTGTATCATTGATATAATCAATATAAATTGGTGATGATAAGCACTCATCACATTCACCGGTTGAATAATACTCGTAAGGTGTAGTTGACCATATTTTGCCGGTTTTCTTGTTTTTCAAAAGAATACAGCATGATGAATTATTCCACGAAAGTTCTAAATCGCTGTTTGAAGCAACAACTCCGGATTCAAAATTACCTTTTATTTTATAAGCTTTCTTTTTTTTACTTATATTGCCTCCGCACCCCGTCAATAAAACAATGCAAACACAAATCAAAAAGATAATTCCTGATTTGAAAATGCCCTTAACATTGTTCATCGGTAAACCACCTCCATAAATATCGAATAAATGAAGTCGACAAACTGTTGAACAAGAATAAAAATCATAAACCCAATAAATACAATTAAAATCATAAAGAGAACAGTCACAACACCTGTAAGCAAATATTTAACAAAGTTATATTCATGAACAGTCATTATTGCAATGCTAAATATACAGAATGTGAATACCAAAACAACTGTGTATATACTGTTAACAATATTAAGACTATTTATCGAAATTATATGAGAAAGCAAAATGAATAGAAAATTATAAATAATTAACGGCATAATTGAATATGACGAACATACATATACTTCTTTTAATTTACCTTTTCCTTGAAAAACCGTACATACAGCCCAATTTGCTATTGACCACAATAAAATAAGTCCTATCGTTTGTGCAAATGTAAACAGCGAATTATAGGAATTTAAGTCAGTTCTTTTGAACAAAAATCCACATTCTGTGACCTTCAATGTTTGGGAAACAAGAAGTAAAACGTTAAAGCATATCGCAATCAAAACAGAGCCGTTGCCATTATATCTTACCTCGGAAAAGCTAATAAACGGATGGTAAAAAGCAGATAAAGCGACCCTGAGCTTTTTGTTTTTTATCAATACAATATCGTTCTTTTTCAGCTTGATAAGCGCATAAACAATTCCTATTAGCACCATCAATCCAACAGCAAACAACCACACAAAGTTCTTATTTATAAAATCACTGATTTTAGCTTGATGAGCGTAATCGTATATTACATAATCATTTCCGAGCTGAGCATATTTTAAAGCATTATCAATATCTCCATCAGAATAATATGCCTTTGCAAGTCCTTTAAGAGCAAGCATATTTCCGGCGTCGTACCCTAAAATCGTATTCCAAGAGTCCTTTGTAGCGCTGTAATCGCCATTTAAAAACATATTTTGTGTATCGAGAAGCAATTTTCCAAAATCAGTGAGTTTAAAAACGGTTATTGTGTTCCTTTTTTCGTCCGTAACCAAAACATCTGTGCCATTAATCGCAAGACTGTTTGCCGAAACAAAAGTACTTTTTTGATTGCCTTCTCCTACACCTCCGCCGAAAACAGAAATCAGATTGCAATCACTGTCATATAAATATATATAACCATAAGTATTATCAAGTGCATAAATAAAACCGTTTTCACTTACATCAACTGCTACAAGGTTTTGAACTCTATTATATCCCAAACGGTTAATTGTTTCGTTTTCTAAAAAATTATAATTTGAAGATTCAACTGCCGAACCATCAAAGTCTCTCTTGTAAAGTATTACATCTCCACCCGGACTTAACATTTTTATTTGTCCTGAATCACCATTTGTCGTGGTCGCACCTGTACAAGTATAGATATAGCCATTTTGGTTAATACATAAATCAACAAAGGCAAAAGGCAAAGACTTTTTATTCTGAGATTTCTTTTCATCGTTACTCGTTATAAGATCCCAAATATATGAAAGACTATCCAAAATACTACTCTTGACACTGTTGGAACCGAAAAACCCCAAAAACTCATTCTTGGGTGAATAAAGAATTGCTCCGTAATACGATCCCAAACACAAAACATATGTATAACCTTTACTGTCTTTAACAACTTTTGTAGGTTCGAAAATAAAATCTTCAGGAATAAGTGAAGATTCCGGCAGTGTCAATTCCTTGTAAACAATACCGTCTGAGTTGCAAATAATAACCCTATTATTTATTGTATCGGAAATAAATATATCGCCGTTAGTGTCAACAAAAACGCCCTTTGCTTCTGAATAATCAACTTCGCCGTATTCATCCTTAATAACGATTTCTTTTTTAAAGGTATAATCACCGTTAAGTGTGAAAAGTTTTGAATTATCACCACATAAAAGATAGATTGTACCATCGTTTGCCTTATACAAATCTGTCATACCCGAAAGTTTTTCGGTAAGACCTAATGAACTTGCATTTAAAACACAGTCAACTGTATATACATTTTTTGAATAAACACTGCTCTTGCTCGAATCTACATTTTCCTTATGTGTGTACGAATAAGACGTAGCCGAGACCACAAATGATGAAGAGACAATCGTAAAACAAATAATAAACGTAATTAGTAATTTAATCTTTATATGTTTCATTATTTTTATTCCTTTATTCCTGAGCTACCCATGGTTTCAATAACATTTTTCTGTGAAATTACAAAAACAATAATCGGAGGTATCATAAGCAAAACCGTTGCTACCATTGCACTACCTGAACGCGCAATTCCTCCGGCAGAAAGTGTTGACAAAACCTGTGGCAAAGTCTTTAATTGCTCGGAGAAAATCGTTCCAGAAGGAATAATCGACCACATATCTTTAAAGGAAAACAATAAAAGTGTCATCCAAGCCGGTTTTACAATGGGCATCACAATAGTCCAAAACGTGCGAAAAATCGAAGCACCGTCAATACAAGCTGCTTCTATTAAAGCATCCGGCACACCGGAATCCATATATTGTTTCATCAAAAAGCAACCCATTGATGATGGAATGGCAGGAAGTATATATACAAGATATGTATCAATTATTCCAATTTTACTGAAAATAAAATATTGCGGAATAGCCAGAGTGTATCCGTTATACAAGAGAGCAAACTGAACAATAAGGAACAGAACCGTTCCTCCGTGAATCTTTCCCTTTGAAAAAACATACGCAGCCATTGCAGCGGCAATAATATGAAGTGCTGTTGAAGCAACTGCTACAAAAACACTGTTAAAAAAGTATCTTGCTAACGGAACACCCAAATTATTTAAAAGTGTGGGAAGCGCCAAATAATTCTCAATGGTAGGCCTTTTTACAAAAAATTCCGGTGGAAATAACAACAACTCGTCAATTGGTTTGAATGATGTTGAGATACAATATATAAGCGGTACAACGGAAAAAGCACCTGCAAGAAATAAAAATATAAAAAACAATGCATTTCCGCCAGTTGAGCGAGTGTATCTTTTATACTGTGATTTATTGTGTGGTTTAAAAATTCTTTGTATTTTTGTCATTTTTTCTCCCCACTATTTCCCGAGTAATTTTAAAACATTTCCGACAATAAGACGAAAAACCATCATCATAACAAAAAGCAATACCGATAATGCTGCAGCATAACCCATTTCATATCTTGAACCTCCTATATCGCCTATGTACGATACAAGTGTATCAACCGAGTTGTCAACACTCGGATATCCTGCCAGCGAGCTAATTATTCCTCCTACGGAAAAAACTGCTTGAATTTGCATAACAGCACCAAAAAGCAAAATACTTTTCATAGAAGGAAGTGTTAAATACCACAACTCATGCCAACGATTTTTTATCCCGTCTATGGCACCTGCTTCATACATTTCTTCGTTAACATTTTGAAGTCCCGAAAGGTTGGCAAGAAACGAAACGCCCATACTAAGCCACAACTGAATTACAATAATTATTGTCATATTGTATTCTGGATTTTTAAACCACTGTATCGGGTCGGTAATAAGCCCCAAAGACAAAAGCATACTGTTAACGTAACCATAACTGTCACCGCTAAAGGCTATTTGCCAAATTAAATACGCAGTACCGCCAACCAATGCAGGAGTATAAAACATAAACGTTAAAATCACTCTTGCCCATGATGAAAATTCGTTTATCATCCAAGCAAGAAGAATTGACAAAATATAGCTGAGCGGTCCGGTAATAATTGCAAATGTAAGTGTATTTTTCAAAATCGTTGCGAGTATTGTATCGTTTGCAAACATTCTTGCATAGTTTTCAAGTCCGACAAATATAGGATTTGAAATCATATCATAATCCGTAAAACTTAGTATAACAGATGATAAAACCGGCACAACAGTAAACAGAACAAATAAACTTATAAATGGGAAAAGCATAACATAATATAAGCCTTCTTTATTCATCCATTTTTTAAAAGAACCGTTTGTGTTCGTCTTCATTAAAAAAACTTCCCCTCTTATACTCATCTGTTCTCATATTTTTTAGTCATTCTCAAGACTTCTTTGTCAGCTTCCTGCCCCCATTTAACAAGCATATCTTTACTGCTCTTATTAGAATTGGAAACACTGTAAAATGCCATATCAATCGACCTTGCAACTTGATAACTACCAGGCACTTCGGGATACTCCTGAACATATTTCCAAGCATTAAGAATACTACTCTTTTGTTCAGATGTCCACGGCATCATTTTGAAAGCTTCAACATTTGATACAGATGCACGCGCCAACGGTCCCAAAATCGCCTCAACATTCATAGAATAATTCATTTGCGCTTCGGCACCTGTCCACCATTTTAAAAATTCCCAAGCTTCTTCTTTATGATTAGACATATTGAGTATGGAACAACCGGTTCCTCCTCCTGCGGAGGAATAGTTAATATTTCCGTTTTCATCCTTTGTTCCTGGAACAACACTCATTTTCCATACACCGTCTAATTCCGGTGCCTCAGTCATTAATGTAACCGCCAAAGTATATGACGAAAGTCCTATGGGACAAGTTCCGTCTCTAAAACGATTATAAAAGCTAATCGAAACATTGAGTTTTAGTTTTGTGTATAAGGATGTATAAAAATCGAAAGTATCAAGTACTTTAGGCGATGTTAAAGTTGTCGATATTAAATCATCTGAATAAAGCGGAATGTTTCTTTGTTGCATTAAAGTCGGCAAAAGGCTTAAAGCACCGACTCCGGCACTTGCCTGACCATTATCAAGAATTTGTGTATAAGGAATTCCGACACTTAAATTATTTCTTGAAAGTACCTTTATAACTTCGATCAGTTCATCCCATGTTTTAGGAGCGGTTAAATCGAATTTTTTCAAAATATCTTCTCGATAAAACATCATTGAAAAAACTTGAGAATCAGGCAATGCATACAAACCGTTTTTATAATAATACGGTGTTTCAGCACCTGGCATAAACGATTTTAACACGTCCTTATAATCTTCAAAATTCGTAAGATCGTACAAAGCTCCGCGCATCGCAAGATTAACGGGCTCTGTTCTTGCCTGCTGAATAATCATATCCGGACCTTTTCCGGAAATAATAGCCTGAACAATGCTTGCGTTTACCATTTTAACATTAACATCAATTCCAGTATTTTTGGTAAAATCAGAGGCTATCATATCATTTAATACTCTGGACTGGTCGCGACCTAAACCAACCCAAAGAGTTAATGCTTTTTCACTATTAATTTCCGAAACAGATTCATAATCGTTTACAAAAGAAGAAATGAATTTTTTAATAGAATAAACCGATTTTTCAAAAAAAGAAACATTGTCTTTTTCAATTTCTTTATTCGGTGCCGAAATAATTATTCTGTCGATATCAAGTGGCAAATCCTGCATATCATTAATGCATTGACTAAGTGATGTATAACTTGAATAAAAGTTGCTTTTATACCTCGCCGCAGAATATTTATGGTTAAGCATCTCATTTACAACCCTGTTCATATTGCTGACAACAGATTCATACGAGCCGCCATTTCTGCCGGAAATCTTAAGCATTGCTTTTTTTATTGAGATAAGTTCTCTTGAGATGTTTTTTAGATTTTGTTCTAAATTATCAATAAGTTCGAATAGGTCATAATCTCTACTTAAATCAACCGTTTCACCAGTTATCATTGTCATCTCAAAATAAATGTTCCCTATTCCGGAAACAACATTATTAAGCCTTTTAATAATCTTTTCGTATTCACCGACAGTAACCGTTAAAGAAAGTGTATGGTTTCCTTTTGAAAGATAAATCAAAAAAGGGTTTCCGTCCTCATCCGAAAAAACCGTATTATTCCAATTCACTCCGTATGGGAAAGCTATGCTGCTTGCTTCCGAAAACGGAACAACACCATCTATTTTAAGCGTTCTATAACAATTATAATTGACAACTCCGTTTTGACGGTAGTCAAATGAAAGCTGATAATATCCATCGCTCGGCGCATCAACTGACCATGTTATTTCTTCACCTATTTTTTTCCAATTTGTTCCGCCTATGTAATTAATTTTATTGACATACGGATCGTAAGGATGAACAAGCGCACTGTCCCCATCTGACTGCGAAATCAACCAACGGCTGTTTTTATACAGTGCATCCTCACCCTCAATAATAACTGTATCACCGTTATAATATTCACTTTTATTCGGCTTTGAATATTTTGATATGCTGTCAACAGGAAAAAGAACCATACTTTCAAGATTGTATTTTCCCTCAGTTGCAACTAATGTTATATTATGTTCTCCCTCGTTTAGTTGTGTTGAAATAACATTACCGTTCACAGTAGGATAAATCACACTTACATCATCAAACGATTTTTGCTTTGCGGCAAATTCATTGCCCTTACCGTCAACCCTGATATCACCGTCGTCGGTCCAAAGTCTTGAAACATTAATTGATTCGTTGTCGCTAATGGATTTTGAATCAATCGTTATTTTCATTTCAATATCATTATATGCCAAATCGCTTTGAATACCGTTAAAAGCAATATAGAATTCTCCGCTCTCGGGACAATCAAACAAAAAAGTTTTTGACGATGAAGATATCTCACAATCGGCCTTTATTGTAATGGCGCCGTTAATATTTTCAACAGCATTACCAATAGAAGCAGAAAGTGCAACAGTTGAAGTGCCAAAACTAAAAGCTATACTTAAAAGTACCGCAACATAGCATTTTATTTTTGATTTACAGACCAATTTGTTTAACAGTCTTTTATTCATAATATGCACTCTCCAAATTTTTACATTATCGTTAATGTAATTAAAAAAAATAAAAAATTTCATCGACTTTCATCTTTTTTGTGTAAAAAAACTCAACAAAACAACCCTATTTCAAGATTAACAATCAATACAAAAATCTATGCTAAAATATAACATATTGTCAATTGGTATTCATAAACCATATATTAAATCAATCAACAACTAAATTCTATCGTAATTGTATAACATTAACATAAATATGTCAAGTGTTTTTTATTATTTTGTTAAAATAAAAGTAATTATTCATATTTTTTAACAGTTTCGCTTTGAAGCAATGAAACAGGAAGAACAATTTGCTTTCGATACGAAATATCCTCAATCGTTTTCAAAAGCAACTCTACAGAAGCTTGTGCCATTTTTAATTTCGGAACATTAATTGTTGTAAGAGTTTTCTGAAATCCTACTAAATCCTGCAAACCGTCAAATCCAACAACCGAAACATGCTGCGGAACATGTTTGCCAAAAGACGGAAGCCGATCTATAAACTCATAAGCAACAATATCATTGTATGTAAATATCGCAGAATAATCCATACCAAGGCGCAAAATATTGTCAATATCCTTTTTTAGCTTTTTACTAGACAAAGACACCGACTTAATATAATTGTTATCCAAAGAAACAGAAGAATCAAGCATCGCCTGCTTATAACCGTTTAAGCGTTCAACAGAAGATGAAACATTCATCGGACCGGAAATATACAGAATCTTTTTGTGTCCTAATCCAAGCAAATATTTTGTTGCTATATATGCTCCGTTAAAATCATCCCAAACCACTGAATTAAATTTTTTATTATTGAAGCTCCTGCCGAAAAGAACGAAAGGTATTTTGGAATTTTCAAGGCGTTCAATCAAATCAAGATTATCAAGTGTAGGACAAATAATCATTCCGTCAACATTATATCCTATTGCAGATTGAACTGCATTTTCCAAAGCGGTGGGCTGTTCGTTGGTATTCATAATAAAAATATTGTATCCCTTTTCACGAAACAGCATTTCCATATGCTTAACCAAAATAGAAAAGATCGGATTTGCGACATCTCCGACAATAACTGCAACGGTTTTTGTAAAACCGGAACGAAGTCCACTTGCCAAAGAATTACGGATATATCCCATTTCCTTAGCGGCTTCAAAAATATAAGCACGTGTTTCTTCTGAAATATCCGGCTTGTTATTCAAAGCATGAGAAACAGTATTAACCGAATATCCAACTTTTAATGCAACATCCTTAAGTGTTACGCTGAACCCTGCACGTTTTGCACTTTCTTTCATAATATCCCTTTTCAAACCGATAAAATACGATAATTAATCATATTATCACAAAATTATTAACTATTTTATTTTATTTTAAATCATCGATATATACAAGTCAAGTTTTTATTTTGCCGAATAATACCTTTGGGCGCTTTTTGTGCTTTCGCAGATAATCGTAGTGCATACGACCGAATCGCTCGATTTGCGGTGTTTACGGCGTTTTCAAGATGGGTAGCTAATAATCTCCGAACTTTTAGGTTATCACACTTAGTAAAAGACACCCCTGCCGTTAAGTTGGCAAGGATGTCTTTTTTAGACCTTATCGGTGATGATACAGATATTAAAAGCTATTGGGATAAGGT
>DCHX01000007.1:0-6138 GCA_002315685.1 Ruminococcaceae bacterium UBA1741 | reverse complement strand
CTTAAAGAACTGTTTTTATAACAACAACGACGGTGCGGGATTTGCATTCAATTTTAACAACCGAGTTGAGATAAGAAAAGGGTTTATGACATTTGAGGAGTTTATAACCGCTTTTCGTGAATACGACAACATTTACGATTTCAAAAGCAGAGGTGTACTTTATAATTTATATTCAATTCCTAACATCTTATATTTAGCACCTGCCATTTGGTTATAGGGGATTTTTTCCCATTTGGAATTGCCGATTATCTTTTTTATTTTTTCTAAATTTTCGCTTGTATCGGTAATGTTCGGAATCAGCGGTGTTCTTATAACGTGCGGTTTACCGTTGTTTTTAAGATACTCAAAGTTATTTAGTATTTTATCGTTGTAAACACCGGTATATTTTTTGTGTTGCTCTCTATCGGCAAGCTTTATATCCATTATTACAAAATCGAGTTTATCTACAACGGCTTTGAAAACATCAAAATCGGCATAACCGCTTGTTTCAATACAAAGGTTATATTCTTTTAATTCATTACACAATTCGAGCAGAAATTCGCTTTGCATAAGCGGTTCTCCGCCTGAAAAAGTGAAACCTCCGAACGAATCACCGAGGACTTTATTGTTTTTTATAAGCTCTTGTGCAAAGCTATGCGAATCTACTATTCTTCCCGATACAACAAGACAGTTTTCGGGACAGATATGCAAACATCTGCCGAACAGCTTACATTCCTCGTGGTCGCATGGCTTTTTGCAAAGGTCGCAATGTACGCATCTTGCCTCTTTATACATAAGCTGCGGCTTACTTGTTAATCCCTCGGGGTTATGGCACCATTTACAACGAAGCGGACAACCTTTCAGAAAAATTGTCGTTCTGATTCCCGGTCCGTCGTGCACCGCCATTTCCTTTGTATCAAATATTGTACCTGTCATACCGTATATGCCTGTCGTGCTATTACATGGTCTTGGTATTCTTTATCAAGCTCAACGAAGTAAGCACTCCAACCCCAAATTCTTACGACAAGTTGTTTATAGTTTTCGGGGTGCTTTTGTGCATCAAGCATAGTTTCTCGGTTTACGGTATTAAGTTGAAGCTGATGTCCGCCTCGGTCGATAAATGCCTTTACAACCATACCGACTTTTTCTACACTCTCTTCATCCGTAAACAAGCTTTGATGAAATTCAAGTGTCAAGGGACCGCCGTTTATCGCTCTTTCAAAATTCGGCTTTGACATTGATGCTACAACAGTTAAGGGGCTTTTTATATCGGCAAATAGAGATACCGAGAAATTAGTACCGAACGGCTCACCTTTTCTTCTTCCGTCAGGTGAAGCACCGATTTCGTTTGCGTGCCACAAGTAGTACATAGCACTGCCCGTACCTGCTCTATACTTTCCGCCTCGGCAGTTGGTTTTGTTTTCTAAACTGTCCGCAAAAGTATCAAGAAGTTTGACCGCAATAGAGTCAACATAATCATCGTTATTTCCGACCTTTTGGGTTTCAAAACGAAGCTTATGGAGAAGCTCGGGAGAATTTACAAAATCCTCGTCAACCGCTTTAATATAATCTTCCTTTGAAATAGATTTTTCTTCAAAAACATATTTCTTTATTGCGGCAAGACTGTCGGTGGCGGTAGCAATTCCCGTTCCGTGAATACCGAAATTATTATATTTTCCGCCGTTATATATATCGCAGTCCATAACTACATTCATAAAGGGACTCGGTACAAACCAAAGGTCTTTAATATTATTGCAAATATCCTCACAAGCATTTTTTATTTCAGTCTTTACACTATCAAAAAACTCCTCAAATGTATTTGAGGTTTTAAGTGTATTATGAAAAGCTATATCAACGGCTTTCGGATATGACATAGCCGAAATATTGGCAACATCGGCGCCGACATTCGGAATAATAAACTCCCAACAAGCCGCAACGGTATAGTTTACGGCATCGTTATGCTCATAACCTAATTTTTCGAGTGCAGGTATTACAATATCGTCATTTGAATACTGCGGAAATCCGAGTCCTGCTTTTGTTAAGTGGCTTGCAAGGGTATATCTTTCCTTTGGA
Organism: Ruminococcaceae bacterium UBA1741; assembly: GCA_002315685.1. Classification (GTDB taxonomy): domain Bacteria; phylum Bacillota; class Clostridia; order Oscillospirales; family Acutalibacteraceae; genus UBA737. Next base: position 4,086 of record DCHX01000007.1, on the reverse strand, counting down.
GTATTCTTACCCACACGGAGATTTATTTTAGGGTCTATCAGTTTATTGTTATAGCTGGCTTTAAGGCAAAGCTCGGAAAGTTCGTTAAATACCTCGTTGCCGTTTTCATCCGTTCCGCCGAGCATCATACTTTGACCGTTATCGCCCTGCTGTACTCCGACATAAATATCGCTATCCTTATTAAAAGACAAGAAGAAATCTTCAAGCAGTTCAAGTGCGGTATCAAATGTATAAATACCCTTTTCCATATCCGCTTTAAGATAAGGATAGATATATTTATCGAATCTTCCGACTGTATTATGATAGTTGCCTTCAAGCCAAAGTGCATAATGGATAATACGGAAAAACTGCAATGCCTCACGGAAGTTTCGGGCAGGATAACGAGGCACTTGTGTCAGCACCTCAACCAAGTCAGCTCTACCCTTACTTTTTGCTTCTTCAAGGTATTTATCCGAAAGCATAATTATATTATCTATTGCACGCTTGCCGTATTCGTCGGCGGTTTCACGCTTTTTAAGCAAACCGCAGGAAATAGTATCATAGTAATTCGGCGAAAGATTTGACATATAACCAAGCTCGTGAACATAGTGATTTTTCTTTATATCCGCCCATTCATCTTCGGTAAAGCAATCGGGAAGATTTGCAACAGTACGCATAAATACTATTTGCTCGTTTTCTAAAATAACGGGCTTTTCTTCGTTGCACATACGCTCAAAGCGGTCTGCCATACGCTCAATAGGCACCAAACCCTTTTTTGAGTATTCTTCACCCAAATTCCAGTCAACAGTATGACGGTATTTGCGGTGCTCTTTGTTTATTATAAAATTATAAAGTTGGTTGTTCATTATAATGCTCCATAATATTCTTCATTTTGAAATATAATATATAAATTAATTACAAAAGTCAACAGTCAATCAAAAACATCAATAATAATATCTCCTAATTCTCTTTTGGGGATATAATGAATGTTGTTATCTCTATAATACTTAATATCATTATTATTTACATCAGTTATTTCTACATCTTCGTTTTTATAACCCAAAGCTAAAACCAACGCAGTATCATAATCATCCTTAATATTAAGTGCTGATTTTATGTTCTTTTCCGAGAAAGAACCAACCATACAACCGGAAATACCGAGCGAGTTTGCATAAAGCATAATTGTTTGTGCAACAATTCCCGCATCAATAAGCAACGGATTTTTTGAAATCTTATTATCATTACAAATAATAATGTATGCCCTACTTTCACAGTTTGGCTTTGGAACCGTACCATTAGGCAAATATCCGGCAAATTTAATATTATCAAAGACCTTCTGACAAAAAATCGGGTTGTTGACAATTATGTATTTTAATGATTGTAAATTTGCGGAGGATGGGCAAAACCTTGTAATATTTATTAGTTTTTTCAAAATATCGGTATCAATAGTTTTATCCTTAAAATTTCTAATACTTCTACTCGAAAGCACTAATTTTTCAAAATCTAACATATTACTAATCCCTTTTTAAGCAATTGACTGAACAACCGAAATAACAATCGGCATTGTCAGCAACGATAAAACCGTAGAGAGAGAAACCATATTAACCGACAATTCTGTATCTTTATCATATTTTGAAGCAAAAATAGTAGTATATGCTCCAACCGGTGCACAAGCACTAATAGCGCTTGAAACAAGAAGTTCGTTTCTAAATCCAACAAGATAAATCGCAAGAATCGCAACAGCCGGAAATAATAACAGCCGAGCAAAACAGGCAATAATACATTTTACATCTTTAATTGCTTTTTTGAAATTTGATTTTGATAAATGGTAACCGATTATCAACATAGGAATAGGAGTATTTAATGCAGAAAAATATGTAATAGGAGTTTTTACAACCTCCGGAATGGGAATGGAAAAGACAAAAATAATAATTCCTATTAAAAGCCCGATAATTCCCGGATTATAAATGATTTTTTTAATTGAAATAGACTTTTTATCGCCACTCATTTCAACGACACCGTAAGTCCACGAACAAAGATTGAAAATTGCAATAAATGAAGCACAGTAAAAAACGCCGGTTTCTCCTAAAATTGTTTGTTGAATAGGAAGTGCCATAAAACCGCAATTACCAAAGACAGTACCGAATCTTAAAACTCTTTGACGCCGTTCATCTTTATCCTTAAAAATAATGGCTGCAAGAATAATAAAAATCAAATGTGCGATTATTGCGGTTAAAAAGCTCAAAAGCAGTTGCTTTAATGTTTCTAAATTAAACTCCCTGATAAACGATTTAATGATAACGCACGGTGCTACAACATATAAAACAACATCAGTTACGGATTTTATTCCTTTATCGGTAAGTATATTCTTTTTTGATAAAATAACTCCAACAAAAATCAAAATAAACAAAACAATTATTTGTTTTAATATTGTAAATATAATATCCAATTAACACATATCCTTTTATAGTTCAATTATATCGCCTTTTGCGACATTTATTTCATAAACATTATCGGCAATAGGTACGGTTTTTGTTTCTTTTCCGTTAATAAACAAAATATCGGAATTGTAAATTAACAGTTTTCCGTCATCTAAAATTTCATTGTTTTTAATACAAGCAAAAGGTACATATTTACCTTTTAGTCCGATTATGGCTTTTTTGTCTATGAGCGGAATAAAATCTATCATCTTAACATCATCGCCGCTGTTTAGAACGATTTCCAAAGCTTCATTGCCGGACATTTTCGAAAATTTATTTTCCAAAACATCAAAAGCCAAATATTCTCTATCTGCCGACAAATCGGCATCAATAGGAGAAATAGTACCTATAACCCTTGATAAATCATCAGTGATATTAAAAGCCGCAACAACACCGTTTTTGCCGTCATTATTATAAATTTTGAACGGTTTGTTATTTTTAGACGAATTTACAAATAAACAATCCTTAGTAGGCTTTGCAGGATTTTCCATTCTTATAATTCTACCGTCAGAAAAGACAATCGGTTTAAGAGTTTCATAGTCGGTTTTGAAAAGTTTATCGCTTATATATACGGGACCTCCGCTGATAGAATGCGATACGGCATTTTTAATTTTTTGCGAATCATAAGTCCAAAACATATCATAATCGCCGTAATAAATCGGCGAATAAAACAAGCCGTTAAAGACCGCCTGTTGAATGGTTAAATTAAATCTTTCTCTTGAATCGGGAAGATAATCGCAGGTTATTCTTGAAACCGAGCTATTACGGTTCCAATAGTTTTCAAGGGACATTCCCATACAGTTAATTAAATTACCATTGAAATACTTATTAGCCGAATTTTCTATTGCATTGTGTAAATTATTCGCAGCTTCACCGATTTTCATAACTCGCTTTGAAAATCTTCTGAGACATGCCTGATTATCAACCTTAATAAAATCAATTCCGCAATTTTTGTAAAAATTATTTTGTCGGTCATAATATTTATTGATTGAATTCTTATCAAATTTATGGACTATCATACCCTCTTGCGACCAAAAAATAAGGTCATTATATTCTTCGCTGTTAGCAATTTCGCCGTTCGGATCAAGTCCGTTCCAATATCCTGTTGTAGGATACCAAAGTCCGACATTAAGTCCTAAATTATGAAGCATATCGCTCGTGTGTTCAAGCCCATTCGGAAATCTTTTTGTGTCAGCCTTAAAACTATATAATTCCCTTGTCGAATTGACACCCAACTTATTGTTTTTTACATCTCCCCACATATCGTCTATCATAAACCATTTTACAGGGATGTTTTTATCTCTGAACTCTTGTGCTTTTTTCAGCAATTTTTCTTCGGAAACCTCTATGTTAAAGGCATCCCAACTGCAAAACCCAAGATAATTCAAATATTCGGGATAATATTTATCTTGTTTTTTAAGAAGATTTCTATTTGAGATTTTTAATCCGTCAATAACAAATCCGTTAATCGTTGTCTGCAAATCGTTACCCAAAGCTAAAAATCCCGCAACAAGTTCAATACTGTTACTTCGGCAATTATCATAGGCATAAAGCGAAAAACTACCGTCTTCGTTTCCTACAATATTACTTTTTGATATTTTATCACAAAAAGCCGAAAAACATAAAT
>DCHX01000034.1 GCA_002315685.1 Ruminococcaceae bacterium UBA1741 | reverse complement strand
AAAATTAAATATTTTCGAAAAAATTACGGGTAAAGCTATACAAAAATATAACCTTACCCATATTTCATTATTAAACAATTCTTACACGGATTATACCCTCAATAGCGGAAAGCTTTTCAACAACAGAATCGTTCAAGTCGGCAGCATCTACCATAGTATATGCGTACTCGCCACGGGACTTATTAAGCATATTTTCAATATTTACATCATTTTCGGCAACTATTGAAGTAATTGCATTAAGCATTCTCGGTTGATTTTTATGGATAATGCAAATTCTGTACTTACCCGCTCTCGGCATTTTTATATCGGGCAAATTAACCGAATTTACAATATTTCCGTTTTCAATATAGTCCTTAACCTCGTGAACTGCCATTTCGCCGCAGTTATCCTCAGCCTCGATAGTAGAGCCTCCGAGATGCGGAGTTACTACCACGCCGTCGGTACCGATTATTTCTTCGGTCGGGAAATCGGTTATAAACGATGCAACCTTACCGCTTTCAAGAGCTTCTTTTATATCGGTATTATTTACAACTTCAAGTCTTGAATAGTTAAGAATTCTAACGCCGTCCTTCATTTTGGCAATAGTTTCCTTGTTAATCATATTTTTTGTAATATCGGTAAGCGGAACATGAACGGTAATATAATCACACTCTTTGAATATTTCGTCAATATTGTAAATATGAATTACATTGTTAGCAAGATTCCAAGCCGAGCTTAAAGACATATACGGGTCGTAGCCGTAAACCTTCATACCCAAATCACTCGCAGCGTTAGCAACACGACCGCCAACGGCACCGAGACCGATAACACCGATTTTTTTCTTCTTGATTTCGGGGCCTACAAATGCACCCTTTCCCTTTTCGGTAAGCTCAATAATTTTATCCCCGTTACCCTTTAAGGTTTTTACCCACTCAATAGAAGGAATAATACGGCGGGAAGAAAGAATAAGCGCACCGACAACAAGCTCTTTTACGGCATTAGCATTAGCACCCGGAGTATTAAATACCACAATTCCCTTTTCATTACACAAATCTATCGGGATATTGTTTGTACCGGCACCCGTTCTGCCGATAGCCAAAAGGTTATCGCCTAATTTTTCGCCGTGTAATGATGTGGCACGGACTAAAATCGCATCGGGATTTTCAACATCATCGCTTACAAAATAATTATCTCCGAAAACACTTAAACCAAGTTCGGATACTTTGTTATAAGTTTTTACATTATACATTTAAGTTTTCCTCCTCAAACTTCTTCATAAACGCAACAAGCTTTTCTACACCCTCATAAGGCATTGCATTATAGATAGAAGCTCTCATACCGCCAACCGCTCTATGACCTTTAAGGTTAATAAATCCGGCTTCTGACGATTCTTTAATGAATTTAGCATCAAGCTCCTTATCCCCCGTAACAAAGGGTACATTCATAATTGAACGGTCCTCAGGCACTACCGTACCCTTAAACATTTTACTGTTATCAAGAAAATCGTAAAGCAGTTTTGCTTTTTTGTCATTTCTTCTCTTAATTTCTTCAAGACCGCCGATTTCTTTTATCCACTTAAACACAAGACCTGCAACATAAATGCAGTAGCATGGCGGTGTATTGAACATAGAGCCGTTGTCCGAATGTGTTTTATAATTCAACATATTAGGGGTAATATCCATAGCGTTACCGACTAAATCCTTACGGATAATAACGATAGTAACACCCGCAGGAGCAACATTCTTTTGCGCACCCGCATAAAGCATACCGAACTTAGATACATCCAAAGGCTCGGATAATATACAGCTTGAAATATCGGCAATAAGCGGAACCTCGCCCGTATCGGGTAATTCGTGGTATTTAGTGCCGTAAATTGTATTGTTCATACAAATATGAACATAATCGGCATCCTTATCAAAATCCTCACGGGTAGTCTTTGGAATATAAGAAAAGGTTTTATCCTCGCTTGAAGCCACCTTTCTCGCATTTCCGTATTTCAAAGCCTCTTTATAAGCATTACCTGCCCATTGACCCGTAACAATATAATCAGCCTTATTATTCTTGTTCATAAGGTTAAGCGGAATCATAGAAAACTGAGTTGAACCGCCGCCTTGCAAAAACAAAACATAATAATCATCAGGTATATTCATAATATCACGAAGGTCAGCCTCAGCCTCATCAATAATAGCTTGATACTCTTTTGAACGGTGGGACATTTCCATAACCGACTGACCCGTACTACCGTATTCAAGCATATCGTCAGCAGCCTTTTTCAAAACCTCTTCGGGAAGCATAGAAGGACCTGCACTAAAATTATAAACTCTCGACATAACATTTCCTCCGAAAAGTAGATTTAATACTACTACATTATAACTACGCTTACATAATTTTGTCAACAAGATTGTTAAATAAATAACTATCTTTTTTAATCTTTTTTCATAATTTACCAAAAGTTTGTTAATATTTTAACAAGTGCATTTTAGCACCACACTGCTAATATATTTGATATTGAAAGCGGTGATAGTATGTTTCTTGAATTTATAATCGGCATAGCCTCAAAAATCCTGTATTTAGCCTTGCATGTAAGTCCGTTCGGCTCTTTTCCGCCTCCCCTTAGCGAAGCGGAAGAAACCGAGCTTATTGAAAAAAATCTAAACGGAGATAAAAACGCAAGAGATAAACTAATTGAACACAATTTGCGCCTTGTTGCGCACATTGTCAAAAAATACTACACAGTAGGATACGAGCAGGACGATTTAATTTCAATAGGCACAATAGGCCTTATAAAAGCCGTTTCAACATTTAAGCCCGATAAAAACATCCGTCTTGCAACCTATGCCTCCCGTTGTATCGAAAACGAGATACTGATGTATTTCAGAAGTTCTAAAAAGTCGATGCAAAATCTTTATATAAGCGATGTGCTTGATACCGATAAAGACGGAAACACACTGACACTCATTGACATTATAGCGGACGATAGCGATATTGCCGAGGAAACCGAAACTAAAATAAAGTCAGAACACCTAAAAGCAATTTTCGATAAAACGCTTGACGAAAGAGAAAACCTAATTATTTCTATGCGTTACGGCATTAACGGATATGAAGAATTAACGCAACGGGAAATCGCTAAAAAATTAGGAATTTCAAGAAGCTATGTATCAAGAATTGAAAAAGCCGCACTTGAAAAGTTAAGAAAAAAATTCTAAACTTGTCATAAGACGGCTTTTGTTGTATATTAGAAGTATAAAATTAAACGGAGCAAATTATGGCTGATAGAAAAATAACACCGATTGCCGAAATAATTACCGATTTTAACGATAAATTCGGTATTCCGAGGCAGTCGGGCAGAATAAAAACGGCAATGGGGAAAATAGTATTTGAAAAGAAATTTTCAAATAAAGAAGCAATAAAAGGATTAGAAGAATTTTCTCATTTATGGCTTATTTTTGATTTTTCAAAATCTCATACCGAAAGCTTTTCCCCCACCGTCAGACCGCCACGGTTAGGCGGAAACAAACGAATAGGTGTTTTTGCAACCCGTTCTCCGTTTAGGCCTAACAGCTTGGGGCTTTCTTCGGTTAAGCTTGAACGCATAGAACAAGACGGCAGTATTATAGTTTCGGGAGTTGATATACTGTCGGGAACCCCTATTTACGATATTAAGCCTTATATTCCCTACACCGATATACATAATGATGCCGTCGGCTCTTACGCCCAAGAAAACAAAAATCACCGCCTTGTTATCAAAAGCGGTGAAGAACTGTTAAATGTCATAGAAAAAGACAAAATCGAAACTGTTATCGACTGCCTTTGCGATGACCCGAGGCCGTCATATCAAGCCGATAAAAACCGTGTTTACAATATGTTATTCGGAAACTATGATATTCATTTTAGAATTTGCGATGATGAAATAAGTATTATAGGCGTAGATAAAAAGTAAACTATCCTTGCAACAAATCCTTTATAACTTCCCCTGCTATGATAAAACCCGCAACGGGAGGTACAAAAGAATTTGATGCGGGGATTCTTTTTTCGTCTTGCTCACTATTATTTGTTGCTTTTTCTCTTGAATAGACAACTTTTAACGACTTAACATTATTTTTTCGGCAAGCCGTTCTTACGGCTTTTGCCAGTTTATCGTCGGCGGTAGCATAAATATCGCAAACCTCAAACCGTGTCGGGTCTATTTTATTGCCCGTGCCCATTGAAGAAATGATTTTAACACCGTTTTTTTGAGCATTAACCGCAATATCCACCTTTGCGGTAACGGTATCAATAGCATCAACTATATAATCATAAGCCGAAAAAACAATTTCTTTTGCATTTTCGGGCAAATAAAACATTTTTATTGCATTTACATTACAAGACGGGTTAATGTCAAGTATTCTCTTTTTAGAAACCTCAACCTTATCAAGACCTACGGTGCTGTCAAGCGCAATAATTTGCCTATTTATATTGGAAATATCAACGACATCGTTATCCACAATATCAATATTTCCAACCCCTGCCCTCGCAAGTGCCTCCACAACATATCCGCCGACACCGCCGACACCGAACACGATTACTTTTTTATCATTTAGAATTTTTGCAGAGCCTTTACCGAAAAGCATTTCGTTTCTTAAAAATCTATTGCTCATTATTATCTCCAAACATTGCGGTAGATAAATATCTATCTCCCGTATCGGGTAATAAAACCACTATGTTTTTGTCTTTATTTTCTTCCCTTTTTGCTATCTCTATTGCACCGTAAAGTGCGGCGCCCGAAGAAATTCCGACAAGCACACCTTCTTTGGCGCCCATAAGTCTTCCAAGCTCGAATGCTTGTTCATTTGAAGCCTTTATTATCTCATCATAGATTTTTGTATCAAGAATTTCCGGGATAAATCCCGCACCTATTCCTTGAAGTCCGTGAGGTCCCGCCTTCTTGCCCGAAAGCACAGCCGAAGTAACAGGCTCAACCGCCACAACCTTAATGTCATTTTTCTTTTCTTTTAGGTATTTACCTACGCCCGAAATTGTACCTCCCGTGCCGACACCCGCAACAAAGAAATCAATATTTCCATCCATATCTTCGAATATTTCGGGACCTGTTGTTTTATAGTGAGCCTCGGGATTTGCCGTATTTACAAACTGTCCCATAACAACGCTGTTTGGAATTTCGTTTTCAAGTTGTTTTGCCTTTTCGATAGCACCCGACATTCCCGCCGAGCCGTCGGTTAAAACCAACTCGGCACCGTAAGCTTTCATAAGAAGTCTTCTTTCAACCGACATAGTTTCGGGCATAACGATAATAGCCCTTATGCCCCTTGAAGCACATATCGAAGCAAGACCTATACCCGTATTGCCCGAGGTAGGCTCAATTATTACGGAATTATTATCAATAACACCCTTATTAAAGGCATCATTTATCATATTAAGAGCTACCCGGTCTTTAACCGAACCTGCGGGATTCAAATATTCAAGCTTTGCAAAAATTTTTGCTTTTAAGCCAAAAGCCTTTTCAATATTTTTAAGCTCTAAAATAGGAGTTTTTCCTACCAATTCATCAATACTTGTATATACCTTCATCATAATCACCTTTAATTTTATTATTTATTTTATCATTTTCCAATGTGTTATGTCAAGAAATCTTGAAATAAAGAAGCAAATATTATATAATGTTAGAAATTGTATTTTATGAGGAATTATATGAATGTTATTTTTCACACATTAGGTTGCAAGGTAAATCAATACGAAACACAAGTAATGCGCGAAGCCTTTTTGAAGGGCGGTTTTAGTTGTAACAATGATAAAAACGGCGATATTATTGTAATTAACTCTTGCTCTGTTACCTCCGAGAGCGACCGAAAGACAAGACAGTTGGTAAGAAAATGCCGTAAAGAAAACGAAAATGCAATCATTGTGCTTACGGGCTGTATGGTACAAGCCTTCCCCGATGCTTCAAGCAAATTGACAGAAGCCGATATTGTTATGGGAAACAAAGACATTTCTAATATTGCAGAGCTTACAAAAGAATTTATCTCTACTAAACAAAGGATTTATTCTTATCAAAAACACGAAACGGGAGATAGATACATAACGCCGAATATTACTGATTTTTGCGAACGCACGAGAGCATATATGAAAATAGAAGACGGTTGCGATAGGTTTTGTTCTTATTGCATTATCCCCTATTCAAGAGGCAGAGTTCGTTCAAGAAGTCTTGAAAGCATAAAAAAAGAAGCTTGTGAATTAGCGAACAAAGGCTTCTGCGAAATTGTTTTAGTCGGTATTAACCTTTCGGCTTACGGAAAAGGCGAAGAGTTTAATATTTGCGATGCCGTTGAGGTTGTTTGTAAGTGCGAAAAAATCAAAAGAGTTCGTTTAGGCTCGTTAGAGCCTGACCATATCACCGACCGAATGTTATCAAGGCTTAAAGCACAAGATAAATTTTGTCCGCAGTTTCATTTGTCGTTACAGTCGGGCTGCGACAACACACTTAAAAGAATGAACAGAAAGTATGATACCGCTTTTTATAAGGAATTAACCGATAAAATATATAACACCTTTGAGGATGCCTCTATTACCACTGATGTTATGGTGGGCTTTGCGGGAGAGACCGATGAAGAGTTTAATATGAGTAAAGAATTCGTAAAATCGGTAGGCTTTGCAAGAACACATATTTTTCCATATTCCCGTCGCGGCGGTACGGTTGCGGATAAGCTCGGCTATCAAATTGAAAATTCGGTAAAAGCTAAAAGAGCAAAAGAAATGGCGAGCGTAGCAAAGCTTTGCGAAACCGAATTTCTCAAAAAACACATCGGAAAATCAATGCCCGTTTTGTTTGAAAGCCCCGAAGGCGAATATCAAGTAGGTTACACGAAAAATTATATCCGCATAAAAGTTAAAACCGACAAATCACTTATAGGGAGCATTAAAGAAGTAGAAATTACCGAAGTATTTGACGGCTTTTGTGTCGGTTTGATTAAGTAGTAAAATAGGATGTAAAAAACAGAAGTTTTTTACATCCTATTTTTTTGTTTTTATGAATTAAAATGTCAATACATCAATCTTATCAAGCAAGGTAAGAATTTGATTTTTGTAGAAATCAATAGTCTTTCTGCCTTCTTCGGTTTCAAGACCGTTTCTTCTTATAAGTCTTCTCATAAGTCTTGTATAACCGATAAGAGCCGATTTGTCGTTGATTTCGGCAATTCTGTTCTCATCATCAGTATCAAAATAAAGTCTTACGGTTTTATCCCACATAGCCTTCAAAACATCAGGTGTGAGGTCGATAAAGCTCGGAGAAGCAAAATTATCAGCCGCATTAAAGCCTATGTAAGCGTTAAAAATAGATGCAAATTCAAAAACGGGGTCGCCTTGCGAAAGGGTGTCCATATCAATAAGTAAAACCTCGCCGTTTTGAAGCATAACATTTTTAGTATGGTAGTCGCCGTGAATCATCTGATGGCTTTCGGGAACAGCTTCGATAAGATTATGAAGCTTTTGCCACTTTTCAAGAGGTAAATAATCTTTAAGAAAATCAGCCCAGTCAAGTGCAACCGCTTTCATATCTGGCATATCTTCGGGTTGAACGGTGGTTGAATGGATTTTTTTAAGCAAATCGACATACATATTTGCAACTTCGTCAATCTTTTCGGGACTTTTATTAAGAAGCTTTGTAAAGGACTCGGCATTAAGAAGTTCAAAAACAGAGCCGTAGCTATTGCCAACTTTTGCAACATCATAAGGAATAGCAGTAGGAATACCCAAAACGAAAGCTTTTCTTGCAAGTTCTCTTTCTCTTTGGATTTCGGGCAAACAGTCGGGTTTCAAATAGACCTTAATAATAGTATCGGTATCAAGTCGGTAAACCTCGCCGTTCGCACCCTTACCTATTACCTCGCAACCCTCAACCGAGAATTTACGGTATGCCTTTTCGACATTTATCATTTCGGTAAAGCCGGTCATTTCAAGTATTTCGTAAACTTCGCTTGCAACATTTATGATTTTAAGAGTTGCATACTCTTTTCTGAGACGAAGCAAAATTCTAAGTCCTGCCGAAGAAATATATTCAAGATTTTCAGCATCAATAACTAAATTTTCAAAATCCTTTCCGCTAATAGCACTTACGATTTGATTTTCAATATCGGCGGCATTCACAGAATCAACTCTACCCGATAAATCTATTACCATCGTATTATCTTTTAGAGTTCCTTTTACTTGTTCCATAGTTGCATCCTCTTTCCGTTTGTTCATAAATAATATATTTCATTATAAATTATTATTTAACAAATTTCAAGTATAAAACAACAATATTATACTATGTTTTGTGTATGTAATCGGACAATGTGGGCGTCGTCCCCCTACAAATTGCAATTTTAATTGATAAAACCGTAAGGGCGGATGCCCACATCCGCCCTATATAAAAATTTTACGACGCATTTTTAAGTTTATTTTCACTTGCCACGCTTTTTGCGGTTTCAAGCATATTTTCGGCGAAAATTCCGTAGCCGGTTGTGGCATCGTCAAGCAAGACATGGGTAAGCGCCCCTACAAGCTTCCCATCCTGCAAAATGGGCGAGCCCGACA
>DCHX01000039.1 GCA_002315685.1 Ruminococcaceae bacterium UBA1741 | reverse complement strand
CTTACAAACTTATCAAAGGCCTTACCGTTAATAAATCGGAAAAACTAAAAACGGTCATATTGGTTTATTCCGATACGACCGTTTTGTCATTTGCATTTATTTTATTTAGTTCTTTAACAGTAAAAGCCGTTAACAAAACATAAAATCCAACTGCACAAAAAGCAATTATTCTTAAATTTATTTTATCGCCCAAAAACAAAAACCTCATATACGCAAAAACGGATAGTAGGTTTACTCCAACCGGCACAAACCATTTTTTCCTATCGGTAAAGAAAAACACGACACTGATTATATCGCCTAAAAATAAGTATCTTTCGTGCATTCTCGGCAATAGCATATTTGCGGTTAGTATTGACCAAGTCGCTAATAAAAAAACAATGTTTACAGCACTCTTGCGGTTTTTCTTATAATAATTTTTAATTATTATAAGGAGCATTAAGGCATAAAGCAAAAAAGCAAATATTATTCCTATTTTAGTAAAAGCGTTATTCTTCAAGTTAAAAAGCATATAAACATTAGGCATAGACATTGTAAGCGACGGATATTCTTTAACTTGACCGAAATAAATCTTCCAAAGATTAGAAAACGGATACCCGCACACAAGCGCAGGTAACGATAAAATTATATGAATAAACGGAAGCATTATCCCCTTTAATAATGATAATTGCTTACCGCTTATAAATGCAACATAAATAAACAGCGGTAAAATAAATACAGCTTGAAGCTTAAAATAAATCGACACCGAAAAGAAAATCCAAGCAAGTGTAGATTTATTCTCGCACAACGAAAAAACGGCTAAAACCGCAAAAAAAGAATAGATTATATCGCATTGTGCCCATAACCCGCTATTAAGCACAACTGTCGGCAAAAAAAGAATTGAAACAAAAGCGCAAAAGCAAACATCATCATTCGATTTTGCAACTTTTTTCAGTAAAAACGCAACAAAAAATGCCGTTAAAAAATCAAAAAGACACGAAACCGATTTAATAGTGTATAAAGAAAAAACCGGAAGCTTTGATAAAAAATAAAGTATATAGACATAAGAGATTTGATAATCACCTTCGTATGACTTAACAACATTAGAAAACGATAATCCCTTAAAGCTATCAAACCAAGCTGACAAGAAAACATTATAATCATTACTTTTATAATTAAACAGCGAAATTCGGACTAATATTGCAATTAAAAATACAAATACATAAGGCAGGTATTGTTCAATTCTTTTTTTATTTAACATACCGTTCTCCAAAAAATTATTCGATTATAAGCTCTTTAATTGAACGAAGTTGATAATTTACATTTTTAAGAAGCTCAGGGTGTTTAAGAGCTACGGCGGCACCTCTTACAACACTATGTGTCGGGTCATCAAGAAGTTTAACCTCAACACCGATATATTCGGATATAAATTTAGCAAAACCGTTTAATAAAGCACCGCCGCCGGTTAGATAAATACCGTCGGTTTTTATATCGGCTATCATATCGGGGTCGGTTTTTGAGAGCACACTTCTGATAGCATTACAAATAGCAGTTGCCGTATCGCTTATCGCCTCAAAAATCTCGTCAGAGGTAATTTCAAAGCTTTCGGGAAGTCCCGTAAATACATTTCTGCCCTTTGCAACCATAGCAATTTCCACATTTCTGCTTGAAAGAGATGCAAGTTGCTTTTTAATATTTTCAGCCATAAGCGGACCTATTTCAATATTATATTCTTTTCTGATATATTTTGCTATTTGCAAATCAAAATCATTAGATGCCGTCTTAAACGAATCGCAAACCGAAATACCGCCCAAAGAGATAACAGCAATATCGGTAGTTCCGGCACCGACATCAACTATCATATAACCGTGCGGTTTTGAGAAATCAAGACCAAGTCCGTAAGCTACTGCCAAAGGACTTTCGATAACGGATATATTTCTTCCGCCTGCCGACTCAACAACATTAGCAAGAGAATGGTGTTGAAGCTCGGTAAGTCCTGCGGGTAGTGTAGCCATTATTTGCGGACGCAAAAGCTTTCCGCCGAAGGCTTGTTCCATATAATTTTTAAGCATACTTTCGGCAATATCATAGTCGGCAATAATACCGTTTTCAATAGGAGAAACACAAGTAAGTGAATCGGGAGTTCTTCCTTGGGTTTGTTTTGCTTTTTCGCCAAAGTAAACAGGCTCCCAAGTTTCGTTATCAACCGTAACAAAACTCGGAAGTTCTAAAACAACCTTTGAGCTTGAAAAAATAACAGTTTTGGAAGTTCCTAAATCAATTCCAATATCAGTAGCCAAAGAAAGCACCTACCATAAACATATTTATTAAAATAATTATACTATCAATTTTTGTTTTTTTCAACCGAAAATCTTAATGCTTTTGTTTAATAATCGGGGAGATTTTTTTATAAATAATAAAACATATTAAAGAATCAATTATTCCTTTCCAAAAAGTAAACGGTAGATTAAAGATTATCAATGCCTTCGGAAGCGTATCAACATACGGGAAAATCGAATTATACATATTTATAACCGTTTCTTTCGGCATAAAATTAAAATAAAACGGATATGTGATAAAAAAGTTAATCGGAAAGCTTATAATACTCATAACAAGTGCGCCTATAATACAACCTAATAAAGCGCCTTTTCGGTTTTTCTTTATTTTATAAAACAAACCACTGACAAAGCAAAACGAAGCACCGATTAAAAAGTTTGCAAGCTCCCCTACACCCGAGGTTTTAGATAAGGATAAGTGTAAAAGATTCTTAATAAGACAAACCGCAACTCCCCAAAGCGGTCCCAACGAGAACGAAGTAATCAGTGCCGGAAGTTCCGAAAAATCAAATTGAATAAAACTCGGCATTATAAACGGCAACGGAAATTCCAAAACCATAAGCACAAAAGACAATCCGCTCATAATTCCTGTAACCGCAAGAGGTCTAATCTTATTTTTACCCATATAATCACCTAAAAAAGCCCCGTATCAAAAGATACAGGGCGAATAATCAAAAAAATTTCTTTCATCCGGACTTTAACCGTCGGTTTTGGAATTGCACCAAATCAGCCGAAAGGCTCGCGGACTATAACCGCCGGTGAGGAATTGCACCTCGCCCTGAAATTTATCTATTACTATAATATATTAAACAAAATTGTATGTCAATTACAAATTATCAACATAATCACAAGCGGCAAGTGCGGCAATAGCGCCATCAGAAGCAGCGGTTGCAACTTGGCGAATTTTTTTAGTTCTGCAATCCCCCGCTACAAAAACACCGTTTTTGTTTGTTTTGCAATTCTCGTCAGAAGAGACATATCCTCTTTCATCAAGCGAAATTATATCGGAAAATTTTTCGTTTTGAGGAACAAGTCCTATTGCTACAAACATACCGTCAAGCAATAACTCAGACACTTTACCGTTGCTTGATTTGATGTTGATTCCCTTTAATTCATCCGTACCGATTAAAGAATCAACAGTAGTACCTAAAACAACCGTAACATTTTCCTTTGCCTTAATTTGCTCTATCAGCTTATTTTCTCCCGTCAAAAAATCAAGATTTTGAATAACAAAAACTTTTTTTGCTAAATCGGAAAGTAAAACCGCCTCTTGAAGTGCCGAATTTCCGCCGCCGATTACCGCAACTGTTTTATCACGGTAAAAAGCACCGTCGCAAACGGCACAAAACGAAATTCCGTTGCCTACAAGATGTTCTTCGTTAGGAAGTCCCAAAAGTCTATGCTTTGCACCGGTAGCAATTATAACGGATTTACCCTCAAATTCGCCGCCGTCTGTAACAACCGTAAAAGCATCGTCTTTCTTTACCGAAAGCACCTCGCACATCTCAACATCGGCACCCGATTCTAAAACCTGTTCAACAAGCTTTTCGGCAAATTCGTTTCCCGAAAGACTGATAAAACCGGGTATATTTTCGACCTTCGGAGAAAATGTTATTTGTCCGCCGAAAGTAGATTTTTCAATTACAAGAACGCTTTTATTAGCTCTTCTTGTATAGAGTGCGGCGGTTAGCCCCGCAGGGCCACCGCCGATAATAATGATGTCATACATCTATATTTTCACCTTTATACATTCAAGAATTTCTTAATATCGGAAACTCCCGAGTATTTTGCAATATTTCCGTCCTTTGCAATAACAAGAGTCGGAGCTTGTTTAATCCCGAATTCAGTTGCAAGTTCAGGTTGCTTGTCAGCATAAATCTTTTCATAAGCAAATCCTGCTTTATCAAGAATTGATGCCGCAATTTTACAGTTAGGGCAAGTAGTTGTAGCAAATAAGAATGTTCCGTTCTTTGAATCGTTTATTTTCTCGGGAACATACTCATCAGCTCCACAGCAACAACCCTCGTGTGTCATCTTGGAATTAGAAATATTATAAACCTTTCTATCCTTATACTCTTGTGTCTTACCGTCATTCCAGTTCTGAACAGGACGGTAATAACCGGTAATACGGCTGTAAACCTCGGTCTTTTCGCCACATTCGGGGCAAGTAAAGGTTTCGCCAGTAATATATCCGTGATTTTTACATACCGAATATGTCGGAGACATTGTATAATACGGTAATTTGTAATTTTCGGCAATCTTTCTTACAAGAGTAGCGGCAGCCTTCCAGTCAGGCAACTTTTCGCCTAAAAATGCGTGGAAAACAGTACCCGAAGTATAAAGTGTTTGAAGTTCGTCTTGAACATCAAGTGCCGAGAAAATATCCTCAGTATATCCAACCGGAAGATGCGAAGAGTTAGTATAATACGGTGTATCATCACAAGATTTTGCGGCAGTAACAATATCAGGATAA
The DNA here is from genome assembly GCA_002315685.1 of Ruminococcaceae bacterium UBA1741. Classification (GTDB taxonomy): domain Bacteria; phylum Bacillota; class Clostridia; order Oscillospirales; family Acutalibacteraceae; genus UBA737. The sequence continues at coordinate 4,804 of DCHX01000039.1, read as the reverse complement.
CGCTTGATATCGTGTTTTGCAAGACGGAATGAGGTTGATTCAGCCGGTGTTGCTTCAAGGTTATAAAGGTCGCCGTATTCCTCTTGATAGTCGGAAAGACGCTCTCTCATATGGTTCAAAACCTCAGCGGTAAAGTCTTGTGTTTCCTTTGTAGTCATATCCTTACGGAGCCATTTTGCATTAAGACCTGCTTCGTTCATACCCACAAGACCGATAGTTGAGAAGTGGTTATTAAATGTTCCCAAATATCTCTTTGTATATGGATAAAGACCGTTTTCAAGAAGCTTTGTGATAACAGTACGCTTAACTTTAAGAGAACGAGCCGAAATATCCATAAGCTTATCAAGGCGCTTAAAGAAGTCTTCCTTATCACTTGCCAAATATGCAATTCTCGGCATATTGATAGTAACAACACCAACAGAGCCGGTGCTTTCGCCGCTACCGAAGAAGCCACCCGATTTCTTACGAAGCTCACGAAGGTCAAGACGAAGCCTACAACACATAGAACGAACATCGGAAGGCTCCATATCCGAATTGATATAGTTAGAGAAATACGGAGTACCGTATTTAGCGGTCATTTCAAACAAAAGCTTATTGTTATCGGTTTCAGACCAGTCGAAATCTCTTGTGATAGAATATGTCGGAATAGGATATTGGAAGCCTCTGCCGTTAGCATCGCCCTCAATCATAATCTCGATAAACGCACGGTTTACCATATCCATTTCGGCTTTACAGTCTTTATACTTAAAGTCCATTTCCTTTCCGCCGACAATACAGTTAAGCTCTGCAAGGTCGTTAGGAACGGTCCAGTCAAGTGTAATATTAGTAAACGGAGATTGAGTACCCCAACGAGACGGAGTATTAACGCCGTAAATAAACGATTGAATACACTGCTTAACCTCTTTATAGGTAAGGTTGTCCACCTTAACAAAAGGTGCCAAATAAGTATCAAATGACGAGAAAGCCTGTGCGCCTGCCCATTCATTTTGCATAATGCCCAAGAAGTTTACCATTTGGTTGCAAAGGGTTGAAAGGTGGCTCGCCGGAGAAGAAGTGATTTTACCCGGAACACCGCCTAAGCCCTCTTGAATTAACTGTTTAAGAGACCAACCCGCACAATAACCGGTAAGCATAGAAAGGTCGTGAATATGAATATCCGCATTTCTATGTGCGTTTGCGATTTCTTCATCATAAATTTCAGAAAGCCAATAGTTCGCAGTAATCGCACCCGAGTTTGAGAGAATAAGACCGCCTACCGAATATGTTACGGTAGAATTTTCCTTAACACGCCAGTCGTTTATCTTCAAATAGTCATCAACAGTGCTCTTATAGTCGAGCATTGTTGTATTAAGATTACGGATTTTTTCTCTTTGCTTACGATACAAGATGTATGCCTTTGCAACATCATCATATCCTGCCTTAATTAAAACAGATTCAACGCTGTCTTGAATATTTTCGACGGTAATCTTTCCGTCCTCTATTTTTGTTTCAAAATCAGCGGTAACTTTAAGCACCAAAAAGTCAATTGTATCGGGATGATATTGCTTTTCGCAAGCATCAAATGCCTGAACAATCGCGTCTTTAATTTTTTCAAGGTCAAAGCCTACTACTTTGCCGTCACGCTTAATAACTGCGTACATAATTATCCCCTTTTCTTAACGATTTGAAGTTAGTATATCACATATATATTCTAAAAGTCAAGAAGCAAAACACAATATATTGTGTTTTGCTTCTTTTTTGTATATTACTACAATTATATTCCTCTAATTTTTACATTTTCAATAAATTGACCAATTTTCTCCTCTATTTCCGTAAGAGAATCCTTGGAAACCGGATGTAAATTTTCACCTATTAAATTACCGCTGTCAACAAAGTTTTGCAAAAAATATTTCTTTGCGCCTTTAATTATATTTCCTATCTCTGAAAAGTCATTAACATTATGAAATTCACTGACAACGGTAGTCCTGAATTCATAATCGACATTACCCTCTATTAAGAAATCAATGCTTTCTTTAATCTTTGAAAAATCAAGATATTCAAGCCCGGACGTCATAGCATATTTTTCGGGCGAGTTTTTAATATCCATCGCAACATAATCGACAAGCTTGTTATTTACAAGATATTTCAGTTTTTCAGGAAATGTTCCGTTGGTATCAAGCTTTACCGCAAAGCCCATTCCCTTAATACTTTTAATAAAATCCTCAATATCAGGTTGTAGCAACGGCTCTCCGCCGGTAATTGCAACACCGTCAAGAAGACCGTGCCTTTTTGAGAGAAAATCAAGAATATACGAAGCCTTTATTTCGGTTTCGCCGTCAATATCGGTAACAAGCGAGGCATTATGACAAAAAGGACACCGTAAATTACATCCGCCGGTAAAAACGGTACAAGCCACCTTACCCGGAAAGTCAAGTAGAGTCATTTTTTGGAAACCGTGAATTTTCATATAACCAACCCTTAAAAATACGGACGGGCTTTGCCCGTCCGATTTATTATTACCAACTTATCAGAAATTAAATTTCTTACGAGCAGTATAAGTTGTATGGAGGTCGTGGTGAGCCTTATGACCGCCGAATCCGTCAGTGTACCATTCGCTGTAAATCTTCTTAATTGCAGGAGATTCGTGGGACATACGAAGCGGCATTGTCTTATCTTGGTCATACAAAGCCTTTGCACGAACGGCTTTAAGGTCAACAGTATCACGAATGTACTGCGGTTGAATCGGCTGACCGCCGCCGTTTACACATCCGCCGGGACAACCCATAATTTCGATAAAGCCCCAACCGTCAGGATTACCCGCTTTAAGTCTGTCCATAACAACCTTAGCGGCAGATGCACTGCTTGCAACGCAAAGTTTAAGGTCCATATCTCCAACCTTAACGGTTGTTTGTTTAAGTCCCATAGTACCGCGAACAGCTTCAAGCTCAATAGCTTCGGTAGCGCCGTTAAGCCAAGCATTTGCCGTACGAACAGCAGCTTCCATAACACCGCCGGTAGCACCGAAGATTACAGCAGCACCTGTATCATCAGCAAAAGGATTATCAAATTCTTCATCAGGCAAACTAACAAAGTTAAGACCTGCACGGTCAATCATTCTGCCAAGTTCTCTTGTTGTAATAGCAATATCAACATCGGGAACACCTGCGGCAGACTGGTCGTCTCTTCCGATTTCGAATTTTTTAGCAGTACAAGGCATAACAGAAACAACAACAATATCTTTCGGGTCAACATTGTTCTTTTCAGCCCAGTATGTCTTAATAACGGCACCTGTCATTTGTTGAGGAGATTTACAGGAAGAAAGGTGGTCAATCATATCCGGATAATAGAATTCACAGAACTTAACCCAACCGGGTGAGCAAGAAGTAATCATCGGGAGTGTTCCGCCGTTCTTAATGCGTTCAACCAACTCATTTGCTTCCTCAACAATAGTAAGGTCGGCACCGAAATCGGTATCAAACACCTTATCAAAACCAATACGGCGAAGAGCGGCAACCATTTTGCCCTCAACATTTGAGCCAATCGGCATACCGAAGCATTCACCGAGGGTAGCACGAATAGACGGAGCGGTTTGAACTATAACCTTCTTTGCAGGATCGGCAAGAGCAGCCCAAATCTTGTCGGTATCGTCCTTTTCGGTTAATGCGCCGGTAGGACATACAACAGTACATTGACCGCAGGAAATACAAGGTGTATCGTTAAGCTTCAAATTGAATGCCTGACCGATATTTGTGTCAATACCGCGGTCGTTAGCACCGATTACGCTGACATACTGTTCTTTACAAGCGGCAACACAACGACGGCAAAGAATACACTTATTGTTATCACGAACAAGATGCGGTGCAGATGTATCAAGCTCATAAACCGGCTTAAAGCCCTCGAAAGCAACATCATCTACGCCATATTCAAGACATAATTTTTGAAGTTCGCAGTTAGTCGAACGGGCACACGAAAGACAATGCTTATCGTGTGTTGAAAGAATAAGTTCGAGAGTAGTTTTTCTTGCTTTTTGAATTTTTTCGGAGTTAGTAAGAACTTCCATACCCTCAGTAACAGGATAAACACAGGCAGTAACAATTCTAAATCCTCTGCCCTCGTTAGCTTCAACAACGCAAATACGGCAAGCACCGATTTCGTTTTTATCCTTCATAAAGCAAAGTGTCGGAATTTCAACACCGGCAACACGAGCAGCCTCCAAAATAGTAGAGCCTTTCGGTACACTTACATCAATACCGTTAATTTTAACATTTAACATATCCATAATAATTTGGCTCCTTTCTTAAATCTTACTGATTGCTTTTGGTCTGCAATTACTCATACAAACGCCGCACTTAATACACTTAGTCGGGTCAATTTCATAAGACGGAAGCTTATGGCCCTCAGCAACATAATCAGTCTTGTTAATAGCGGAAACGGGACAGTTTCTCGCACAAAGACCGCAACCGATACATTTATCTTTATCAATGCTGAATGTAAGAAGATTCTTACAAACACCTGCCGGACACTTCTTATCAACAACATGGGCAACATATTCATCACGGAAGAATTTAAGTGTAGCAAGTACCGGGTTTGGAGCAGTTTGTCCGAGACCGCAAAGTGAATTTTGCTTTATGTAATAGCAAAACTCTTCAAGCTTATCAAGGTCTTCGAGCGTTCCGTTGCCATCCGTAATCTTATTAAGCATTTCAAGAAGTCTTCTCGTGCCGACACGGCAAGGAGTACATTTACCGCAAGATTCATCAACGGTAAATTCAAGGAAGAATTTAGCCATATCAACCATACAGTTGTCTTCGTCCATAACGATAAG
>DCHX01000019.1 GCA_002315685.1 Ruminococcaceae bacterium UBA1741 | reverse complement strand
GTGAAGGTGGCCGTACCGTAGGTTCCGGTGTTGTTACAAAGGTAAACGAATAATTTACTAAGCTTAAAGCTAAATTAAACGGCTGTCGAAAGACAGCCGTTTTTTAATGCGGTTATAAATCGAGCGGAATTGTACGGAAGCTTAAAAAAGTAAAAGGCCGTAACGAAAAAATCGTTACAGCCTTAAAAACATATCACTATTCGGTTTAGGTAAGAAAATACTATACCCGCAAAGACTTAGTTTGAAAGATAATACTTAACTAAATACTGCAAAAGAGTATCGCGGTCAATATGACGGATTAAATTACGGGCATTGTTATGGGTAGTAATATAAGTCGGGTCTTCGGAAAGAATATAACCGACGATTTGGTTTATCGGGTTATAGCCCTTTTCTTTCAGCGCATCATATACATTAGTCAAAATATCCCTGATTTCCCGCTCGGTTTGGTCGCCGATAGAAAACATCATAGTTTTATCGTTCATAAACAACACCTCTCTTTGTATATTGTATTACGAAGAGTAAAAAATATCAAGTGTTATTTTGCAACTTGACAATAACTTTTAAGGATATATAATAAAAAAGGCGAAAATTCAGCAATTTTTCTCTTATGTTCGGGAAAAATAGTTATAATAATCCGTTTTTTGAGGTCATAATTATGAGTGAAAGAAAAGAAAATATCGTAAAAATCATTTTATCGGCGTTTTTGTTGGGAGCGGCACTCCTTTTTACAAAAATTATTTTTAACGATTTGCCGTATTATATAAATTTAATATTCTTTTTGCCGTCATATCTTATAGTGGGCTTTGATGTGCTCAAAGAGGCGGGCGAGCATATAATAAAGGGTAAATTTTTAGACGAAGATTTTCTTATGGGTATTGCCACCCTCGGTGCAATAATAATGGGTGATTTTCCCGAAGCGACATTTGTTATGCTTTTCTTTTTGATAGGCGAAACATTTGAAGAAACCGCCGAAAAAAAGAGCGAATCGGCGCTTGATGCACTGCTTGAAATAAGACCTGATACCGCAACTGTCGAAATAGGCGGAGAGCTTGTTTCAAAGGCGGCAAAGGATATTGAGATAGGCGAGATTATTACCGTAAGGGCGGGAGAGAGAATACCGCTTGACGGCATAATCTTTGAGGGAGAAACGAGGGTTGACACCTCTGCCGTTACGGGCGAATCGGCACCGAAAACCTTAAAATTCGGCGAAAAGGTTTACAGCGGTTCTGTAAATTTAAGCTCGGTTATCAAGATTAAGGTTACAAGCAGTTTTGAAAAATCCACCGCTAACCGTATTCTTGAACTTGTAAAGAACGCTACCGAAAACAAGGCGCCTACCGAGAGGTTTATCACTAAATTTGCTAAAATCTATACACCTATTGTTGTAGGACTTGCGGTTTTAATTGCGATAATTCCCTCGCTTATTTTCGGGGACGCAAAGTCGCATATTTATTCGGCACTCACATTTTTGGTAATCTCCTGCCCCTGCGCATTGGTAATTTCCGTTCCGCTTTCGTTCTTCGGTGCGATAGGAAACGCCTCTAAAAAGGGAATTTTGATAAAAGGCTCCCAAAGTATTGAAACAATGTCGGCGCTCAAAACGGTTGTTTTCGATAAAACGGGCACCCTTACCGAAGGCACATTTACGGTTACCGCCATTCATCCCGAGGTTGTTAATGCGGATGAGCTTCTTAAAATTGCGGCGGCGGTTGAGGGTTACAGCAACCACCCGATAGCGCAGTCGATAGTTTCCTATTTTGCGGGTGAAAACGACCTATGTGTCCAAGAAGTCAGCGAAATTTCGGGAAAGGGTATGAGGGCGTATGCTAACGGCAAAATTGTGCTTGTCGGCAACGAAAAGCTAATCGAAAGCTACGGCATAGAATATAAAAAATGCCACCATACGGGCAGTATTGTCCATATCGCATTTGACAAGACCTATTTAGGCCATATCGTAATTTCCGATAAAATCAAAGAGGGAACAAGCGAGGGTATAAAGGCACTCGGTGGTATGGGTGTAAATGCGGTTATGCTTACGGGAGATAATGAGGCTTCGGCGGAAAATATCGCAAACGAGCTTACAATAGCTGATTTCAGGCACTCCCTTTTACCGCAGGATAAGGTAACCGAGCTTGAAAAAATACTCGACGAAAGCACGGGAAAGGTTGCGTTTGTCGGGGACGGAATTAACGATGCGCCCGTACTTGCCCGTGCGGATGTAGGTATCGCTATGGGTGCGCTCGGTGCGGATTCGGCAATAGAGGCGGCGGATATTGTGATTATGGATGATAAGCTTAACAAACTGCCCGAGCTTATAAAAATCTCCAAAAAAGCACTCCTTATCGCAAAGGAAAACATAATTTTTTCTATCGCCGTAAAAATTGCGGTTTTGCTTTTATCGGCGTTCGGTGTTTCGGGAATTATGTGGCTTGCGGCATTTTCGGATGCGGGCGTGCTTGTAATTGCTGTGCTTAACGCTATTCGAACTATGAAGATTTGAGGATGTTAAATGTCAACTAAATTTATGGAAATATTAGCGCCGGTAGGCTCCTTCGACACCCTTTTCAGTGCCGTAAGAAGCGGTGCCGATGCTGTATATTTCGGGCTTAAAGAGTTCAGCGCAAGAAGAAATGCCGAAAACTTTTCGTATTCGGAAATGGAAAATGCCGTAAAATACTGCAAAAGAAATTCGGTTAAAACTTATTTGGCGATAAATATTCAAATAAAGGACAACGAACTTGAAAATGCTTTTTCTGTTGCAAAAAAGGCGTATCTTTGCGGTGTTGACGGACTTATTGTCGCCGATTTGGGACTTGCCGACAGGATACATAAGGAGCTTCCCGATATTGAGCTTCACGCATCTACTCAAATGTCGATTAACTCAAAGGCGTCCCTTAAACTGCTGAAAGAAATGGGCTTTTGCAGGGTTGTTCCCGCAAGAGAAATGAGCAAAAACGAGCTTGTTTCGTTTTGCGAAGAGGCAAAAAGGCTTGATATGGATGTCGAGGTTTTTGTCCACGGCGCACTTTGCGTTTGCCTTTCGGGACAGTGCCTTATGTCAAGTGTTTTAGGAGCAAGAAGCGGTAACAGAGGGCTTTGCGCCGGTCCCTGCCGTTTGCCTTTTTCGGTAAAGGGCGGTAACGGATTTGCGTTAAGCCTTAAAGATTTATCCCTTTATTCGCATATAAAAGAGCTTGAAGAAATGGGTGTAAAATCCTTAAAAATCGAGGGAAGAATGAAGCGCCCCGAATATGTTGCGAGTGCGGTTGCCACCTGCAAAAGTGTGTGTGAAAACGGTACGGCGGACAAAAAGCTTAACGAAATTTTGGGCGATGTGTTTTCCCGAAACGGCTTCACGGACGGATATTTTGCAAATAAAATCGACAAAAATATGTTCGGCGTAAGAAGTAAAGAGGACGCCGAAAAATCAAAGGACACCTACTCTTTTATACATACACTTTACAGAACCGAGCTTGCAAGAACCCCCCTTAAAATAAATGTCGAAATTAAAGCCGATAAAAATATTTTTGCTACCTTTAAGGCGGGTGAAAAATTTGCATCGGTAACGGGAAATGTCCCGAAAAAATCCGAGAACAAGCCCCTTACCGACGAATATGTAAAAAAACTCTTCTCAAAGCTCGGCGGAACGCCATTTTTCGCCGAAAGTATTGAGGTAAACCTTGACGACGGGCTTTTCGTGTCGGCGGGCGAGCTTAACGAAATAAGAAGAAATGCGACTGAAAAGCTTTGTGAGGTGTTTGAAGAAATACCTAAAAGAAGGGTTTTGGAAGTTGACTGCAAGATTGAGGATACCCTACATAGCGATACCCCGAAAACCTTTGCGAAATTTATGAACATTTCTCAAATTCCCGGCGATTTATCGGGAATTGACAGGGTAATTATTCCGCTTTACGAGGCGGAGAAGGAACTGCCTGAGGGCGTAGAGCTTGCGGTAGAGTTGCCCCGCTTTACCTGTGATGAAAAAGGTATCTCGAAAAGCCTTAAAACCGCAAAAGAAAAGGGTATTAAAATTGCCCTTTGCGGAAATCTATCGGCAATTATTTTAGCGCGAAACGAAGGCTTTGAGATAATGGGCGATATGGGACTTAACGTCTTTAACGAAAGAAGCGCAAGGGTTTTGGGCGATATGGGTATTAAAGAGATTACGCTTTCTCCCGAAATGCCCGTTAAATGGGCAACGAGTATGAAAACTACCGCAAAAAAGGGAGTTTTCGCTTACGGAAGACTGCCCCTTATGTGTTTAAGAGCCTGTCCTATTAAGGGTGCAGAGGGTTGCAAAGAATGCGACAAAAAGGGATTTTTAACCGACAGAACGGGTGCCGTTTTCCCCATTCGCTGTCATAACGGATACAGCGAACTCTTCAATTCGCAACCGCTTTTCTTATCCGACAGACAAGACGAGCTTTCGGGACTTGATTTTACCGTGTTGTCCTTTACTACCGAACAGCCGAGCGAATGTGAAAAAATTATCGAAATGTATAAATACAAAAAAAGTCCGACCGGACAATATACAAGAGGACTGTACTATAAGGAAGTACTGTAATACCGATGCTGTAAAAACTTCTGTTTTTTACGGCATCTTTTTTGTTTATTTATATATGTAATATGTTATATAAAGTATTGATTTTTTGCGTTGTTGTGGTATAATCTATAATGACTAATTGTGTAAAAGGGGGAATGCCCGTTGAAAAAGATTTTAACCGTATCTTTGTGCGTTTTGCTTGTGCTTTGCCTTTGCGGTTGCAGTCTTTATGCGGTTGATACCGATACGCTTCTTGCACCGCCTCAGCTGACGGGCGATATGTACCCGATACAACAAGCCCTGCTTAAAAGTGTAAAGGGCGAATTTGCCCTTAAATACCCCGCCTCGGGTGAATACAGAAGCGCCGTTATCTGCGAGGATATTGACGGCGACAAGCAAAACGAAGCCTTTGCCTTTTACAGCACTAACGAGGACGACCAAACCCGAATGTACATAAACCTCTTAAAGAAAAACGGCAAGGAATACATTTCGCTTGACAGTATAAGCATTACGGCTTCGGGTGTTGAAAAGGTTGAGTTTTTTGATGTTGACGGCGATAACACAAAAGAAATCTTAGTCGGATGGCAGGTTTATGCCAACAGCGAAAAGCAGTTTGCCATTTACAGTGTAAGCTCCGACACATTAGTACAAAGATTTTTAGGTCAATATACAAACTTCGCTTGTTTTGATATGGACGAAAACGGTAAATTAGAGGTTTTTGTTCAAGAGCTTAACACCAAAACCTTAGAAAACAAGGCTACGGTTTATAATTTCGGCAAAAAGGGTGCTACGAAAATTGCGGGTGCCGTGCTTGACGGAACGGTAAAAACGGTAAGCGATTTCAAAATATCCCGGCTTTCAACCGGTCAACCGGCGGTTTATATTGACGAGATAAAGGGCATAGGCTCTATTACCGAGGTTTTGTTTATGTCAAAGGGTGAGCTTAAAAACCCACTTCTCGGACAACTTGACAACTCTTTTGAAAACATTATTACAATTCGTTCGGCAAGTATGAACTCGGCTGATATAAACGGGGACGACATCCCCGAAATACCCATAGTTTCGGATATGCCCTGTGCCGATACCGAGTCGGACGAAAAGGTTTACTACACGAATTGGTGCTCATATAACGGCGAATCGCTTACGGTTAAGCGTGTTTCGATTGTGAATATCGTTGACGGGTACAGTCTTATTATTCCGCAAAGGTGGATTAACTCCATAGCGCTTTACAAGGACACCGACAAGCGAATAAGAACGGTTTATGCCTACAACTCCCAAACAAACGAGGTGGGAGAAAAGATTGTTTCGTTTAGAGCCTTCGAGCAAAGCGAATTTGAAAAGGAAGAAAAAAATCTCGGCAAAAATATCGTAAAGCTCGGCAGCAAAAACGGAACGGTTTATATTGCAATCCCCTCCTCATATAACGGAAAACTTGCATTGACCTCGTCCGAGCTTGAAAAAATATTAAACCTTGATAGCTTTTAAGTCGGTTTAGCGATAATTCCAAAGAAAGAAACGGTGGTTTTTATGAAAAGAATTTTAATAGTTGAAGACGAAGCACCTATTAGGGAATTTGAGTCGATAAATCTTCAAAGAGCCGGTTATGAAACGGTTGAAGCCGATTCGGGAGAGATGGCGCTTGAAATTTTTAATAATGATGCCATCGGCTTTGATATTGCTTTGCTTGATATTATGATGCCGGGTATTGACGGAATACAGGTTTGCAAACAAATCCGCCAAACCGATAAGTCGATAGGAATTATAATGCTTACCGCAAAATCGCAGGAAATGGACAAAATCAGCGGACTTATGACGGGCGCCGACGACTATATCACAAAGCCCTTTTCACCTGCCGAGCTTTTAGCGAGGGTTGATTCGCTTTACAGGCGTGTTACGGTGCAAAACGAAAAGGCGGTAATTGACAACAACCAAATCGTTCGCGGTGAATTCGTTTTAGACCTCAGAAGAAGAACGCTTACTATGAACGGCAAAAACATCGAGCTTACGCAGGTTGAATTTCAAATGGTTGAATATTTCTTTAATAATCCCGATATTGTTATAATGCGTGAAGAAATACTGCATCAGGTATGGGGAGAAAATTATGTCGGCGAGGAAAAAATCGTTGATGTAAATGTCAGACGGCTTCGTATGAAGATAGAGGAGGACCCGTCCTCGCCTAAGCATCTTGCTACCGTTTGGGGTATGGGCTACAAGTGGAACACTAATTGATTTTTAACTTAAAGTTTTGAAAGGAGGAGTAAAATGGATTTAGAAATTAAATTCAAGAGCATAGCGGAACGCTGGTTCTTTAACATTTTTCTTATTATTGCGATTATTTTGCTTTTAATATCCGTTTTGCTTTCCGCCTTTATTTCTTCTATTTATTTAGAGCGGGTAAAGTCGCTCGGAAACGAGTATGTTTACGATTTTACCGTACTTAACGGAACGGATAAGGAAAATTTTGAGGATGTTGCGATAACCGTTTCGGATTCTTTTGCCTATAAGAACAAAATCGAGGTACAAATTATTGATGACAGCGGAAAGGTTATTCTTTCCACAACGGGATTTTTGCCCGAGGGCGAAAAAATGCCCGACTACAAAAAGGCAATTAAAAGCGAGGACAATGTCGCAACTTACAACGGTAAAAACTCGGGCGGAGAACGGATTTTTGCCTCTACTACGGCGGTTTACGATTCGGCGGGAAAATATGTCGGCGCTTATAGGTGGGTAACCTCCCTTAAAAACACCAACAGGCAGATTTTGATAAGTGTCGGTATGATTTTCTTCTTCTTTATTTTGGCACTTTCGGTTTGTGTGATTTCGGGAAGATTTTTCACAAAGTCCATTATTAAGCCTATCCGTGAAGTCAGCAATATGGCAAGAAAAATTGCGATGGGCGATTTTGAAACAAGAATTGAGCCGAAACGAAATGACGAAATCGGCGAGCTTTGCGATACGATTAACTCGATGGCGAACGAATTAAGACAAGCCGAAACTATGAAGAACGATTTTATTTCTTCGGTATCCCACGAGCTTCGCACACCTCTTACCGCAATAAGAGGTTGGGGCGAAACGGCTAAAATGTCGCTCGGAACCGACGAGGAATTAGTAGGACGCGGACTTGATGTTGTGTTAAGCGAGGCCGACCGACTTTCAAATTTGGTTGAGGAATTGCTTGACTTTTCCCGTATGCAGTCGGGAAGGCTTTCGTTTAATATGCGACCTATTGATATTTTCGGTCAACTGTCTATTGCCTCGGAAATGTATAAGGAATTGGCGCTTAAACAGGGTGTCGAGATTTCCTATACGGTACCGGTTGAAACAAGTATCGTAATGGGCGACCCCGACAGACTTAAACAGGTGTTTATCAATATTATCGACAATGCGGTAAAATATACCGAAAAGGGCGGACTTGTCCTTGTTACCCAAGCGCAGGAAGAGGGTTGCGTAAAAATTGTCGTTAAGGATACGGGTGTCGGTATTCCCGCGCAGGATATTGACAGGGTAAAGGAAAAATTCTTTAAGTCCAACAAAACGGTCAGAGGCAGCGGAATAGGTCTTGCCGTTGCGGACGAGATTATTAAACAGCATAACGGTCTTTTGTTCCTTGAAAGCACCGAAAATGTCGGAACTACGGTTACTATCGTTTTACCGCTTTATGAGGAGCCGGAGGAGTTGCCGACTACCGAAACAGAAGAGGTAATTCTCTCGAAAGAGGACGAAATTAAAGAAATTAAAATCGAAGAACCGAATGAAACTCAAAAAACAGAAGATATTACTTAAAACGAGGTGGGAAAATGGGTAAATATACGGCAATAGGCGGTCAGGCGCTTATAGAGGGCATTATGATGAAAAGCCCTGAAAAAACCGCTATGGCGGTAAGAAAGCCCGACGGTACTATTGACATTTCTTATATCGAAGAAAATTCGCTTAGGAAAAAATATAAAATATTAAGGGCTCCGTTGCTTCGCGGAATTATAGCTTATATTGAGTCTATGAAAACCGGATATTCGGCTATGATGAAGTCGGCGGAAATTTCGGGATTTACCGATATTGAGGACGAAACGCAGGAAAAAATGTCCGAAAAGAAAAAGAATGTGATTATAAGTATCGTTATGGTAATCGGAACGGTACTCGGCGTTTTGCTTTCGGTAGGACTTTTTATGTATATTCCACGCTTGGCGGTAGGCGGTATTCAAAGACTTGTAGGACACGACCTATCAAAAATACTGCGTTCGGGCATAGAGCAGTTTATAAAGCTTGTTGTTTTCGTGTTTTATATGTTTGCGGTTTCCTATATTAAGGATATGAAACGGGTATTTATGTACCACGGTGCAGAGCATAAAACGATATTTTGCTACGAAAAAGGTCTTCCCCTTACCGTTGAAAATGTTAAAAAGCAAAGCCGTTTCCACCCCCGTTGCGGAACATCCTTCTTAATTCTTATGATTTTGGTAAGCGTTATTTTTTCTACGGTTGTTCAAATTATTTTCCCTAAGGTTTATACTGTCGCTTGGCTTTGGGTAATCGTTAAAATACTTTTGATACCGATTATATGCGGTGCGGGATTTGAAATTTTGCGTGCCTGCGGAAAGTATGACAACCTATTTACCAAAATTATTTCGGCTCCCGGTCTTTGGATGCAAAGAATTACTACCAAAGAGCCGGAGGATAAAATGATAGAAATTGCTATCGAGGCACTTCGTGCGTGTGAGCCCGAAAGCCCCGATGTTGACCGAAGCATTGACATAAAGCCGATAGAAGACACAAAGGAAAACGCAGAAGAAAATGACAATATTTGAAGCATATAACGATACTAAAAAGCAACTCAAAAATGCGGGTATTGAAGATGATGTTTTTGAGGCAAAGCAAATTATCAAGCACATTACGGGATACAGCAATTCGCAAATTCTTACAAGATACACCGAAGTCTTAACCGACTTTCAACAAACAAGCTTGACACTTATTCTTAAACAGCGCCTTGCCCGGTACCCGTTGCAGTATATTTTGGGGAAATGGGACTTTTACGGCAGGAGTTACAGAGTGGGCGTCGGGGTTTTAATTCCGAGGCAGGATACCGAAACGGTAATCGAGAACTGTTTAGAGCTGATAAAAGATACCGATTCTCCTGAAATTCTCGACCTTTGCGCCGGAACGGGCTGTATCGGAATTACTCTTGCGTGTGAAAAAAAAGACTCGAAGGTTACTTTGGTCGAAAAGTATGAGGAGTCGGCACGATACACAAGGGACAACATACAGCTTAACGCACCGAATAATGCAAAGCTTGTTATGGGTGATGTTTTAAGTAAGGTTGCGAGTGAGAAAAAATACGACCTTATTGTGAGCAATCCGCCTTATGTTACAAAGGAAGAAATGGCTAATCTTCAAGCCGAGGTTAAATATGAGCCCGAAACGGCTCTTTTCGGCGGTGAGGACGGACTTATGTTTTATAAGTCTATTACCGAAAACTACAAAAATTCGCTTAAACCGGGCGGAAAGCTTGTATTCGAAATCGGTTATAGGCAAGGTTTGGCGGTTAAAGAGATTTTAGAAGAAAACGGCTTTACCGATATTATAATTAAAAAGGACATTTCGGAAAATGACAGGGTTGTTTTCGGGACACTCATTTAGATAGAATTTAATCAGGTTAATAACCTAAAACATATTTTAAGTTAAGGGGTAATTAAAATGGCTGAAAAGAAAACTCAAAAAAATCAAGAAATAAGCGGTGCCGACCAAAAGGCAAAAGCACTTGCTACTGCGGTTGAACAAATCGAAAAGCAGTACGGTAAGGGTGCGGTTATGCGCCTCGGCGAAAACGCCTCAATGAATGTTGAGCATATAAGCACCGGCTCTCTTTCTCTTGATATGGCGCTCGGAATAGGCGGTATTCCGAAGGGAAGAATTGTTGAAATCTACGGTCCGGAGTCTTCGGGTAAAACTACCGTCGCACTTCATTGTGTTGCCGAAGCGCAAAAGCAGGGCGGTACTGCCGCATTTATTGATGTTGAACACGCTCTTGACCCTATATATGCCTCAAATTTGGGTGTTGATATTGATTCGCTTCTTGTATCTCAACCCGATTCGGGTGAACAGGCGCTTGAAATTGCGGAGGCACTTGTCCGTTCGGGTGCTATTGATATTATCGTTATCGACTCGGTTGCGGCGCTTGTAACAAAGGCAGAAATCGAGGGCGAAATGGGCGATAGCCATGTAGGACAGCTTGCCCGTCTTATGTCCCAAGCTATGAGAAAGCTTACGGGTGCTCTTTCAAAATCAAACTGCTGTGCTATATTTATTAACCAACTCCGTGAAAAAATCGGTGTGCTTTACGGAAATCCCGAAACTACAACGGGCGGCCGTGCTCTTAAATTCTATGCAAGTGTGCGTATCGACATAAGAAAAATCGAAACCCTTAAAAACGGCAGTGAGCCTATCGGCACAAGAACCCGTGCAAAGGTTGTTAAGAATAAGGTTGCTCCTCCGTTCAAAGAGGCTGAATTCGATGTTATCTACGGAAAAGGCATTTCAAAGGTAGGCGAGCTTGTCGATGTAGGTCTTACCTTTGATATTTTGAAGCGCTCGGGCGCGTGGTTCTATTACAACGACGAGCGTTTAGGTCAGGGTAGGGACAATGTTAAACAGCTTCTTTCCGATAATAAGGAGCTTGCTGCCGAAATCGGCGACAAGATTATGGAAAAATACAATAACCTTATGAACAGTAAGGGCAAGACAGCGGAAGAAAAAGAGGAAGTAACCGTAACACCTATTGACTCTGCCGATATTGAGCCTGAAAAACTGCACAAAAAGGTAAACATTGATATTGCGGTTGACGACTGATGACCGTTTGTGAATTAAGGCGTGAAAAGGGACACATTTACAAGATAATAACCGACGAGGGCGACTGTGTGGCTGTTGATATTGATATTGTGAGCAACTATTCGATAAAAGCAGGTACACGGCTTTCACGCGAAAAATTAGAAGAAATAAAAGCCGTTTCGGATTACGAAAGAGCAAAATCAAGAGCACTTTGGTATTTAGACCGAAGCGACCGCACCGAAAAAGAGCTTTTTGATAAGCTTGTTACGGCGGGGTTTGAAAAAAATGCTTGTGCAAAGGTCTTAAAACGGCTTAAAGAGCTTGAACTTATAAACGATATGCGGTATGCAAAAAGATATGTCGGAAGATTAGTTGATGCCAATACCTCAAAAAAAGAAATCTACTTTAAGCTAATGAAAAAAGGCATACCGAAGGATATTATAAATGAGGCAATAGGCGAAACCGAAATTGATGAGGCTTCGCAAATTAAAAGCTTAATCGAAAAGAAATATAAAAATAAAATTACCGATAAAAATTCGGTACAAAAGGTTTACGCATCGCTTATACGAAAAGGTTTTTCGTTTTCTGCGGTGCGACTGGCTCTTAAAAATTACGAAGAAGAGCTTGAATATGTAAGTGAGGAATAATAAAATGGCGAAGGTCAGTATGGTATCGCTCGGTTGCCCTAAAAATCAGGTTGATGCCGAAATGATGCTATATACTCTTAAAGAGGCGGGTTTTGAGCTTTCGTGCGAAGAAGCCGAGGCGGATGTTATTATCATTAACACCTGCGGATTCATTGAGGATGCGAAAAAAGAGGCTATCGAAAATATTTTAGAGGCTTCAAAATACAAACAAGACGGAAAGCTTAAAGCCCTTATTGTTACGGGTTGTCTTGCCGAGCGGTATAAGGATGATGTTACCGAGGAAATACCCGAGGTTGATGTTTGTGTCGGTATCGGTAAAAACTCGGATATTGCCGAGATTGTAAAGGATGCGCTTGACGGCAAATTTCAAAACAAATACGGCGAAAAGTACGAGCTTGACCTCAACACACCGAGGATTTTGGGCGGTGTACCCTTTTCTACATATCTTAAAATCGGGGACGGCTGTGATAACTGTTGCACCTATTGTGCTATCCCGAAAATAAGGGGCAGGATGAGAAGCCGAAGAATAGAGGACTGTGTTGCCGAGGCCGAAAGACTTGCAAAAAGCGGTGTGAAAGAGCTTATTGTCGTAGCACAAGACACTACCGCCTACGGCACCGACCTTTACGGCGAGCCGAAATTATGTGAGCTTTTAAGCGAGCTTTGCAAAATCGAGGGGCTTCATTGGATAAGAACACTTTACACTTATCCCGAAAGAATTACCGACGAGTTGTTAGACCTTATAAGCAAAGAAGAAAAATTAGTAAAATATCTTGATATTCCTATACAGCATACAAACGGAGATATTCTTAAAAAAATGAACAGAAAGGGCGATAAGAACACCCTTTCGGCACTGATTAAGAGAATAAGAACGAAAATTCCCGATATTACACTCAGAACTACTCTGATTACGGGATTTCCCTCCGAAACCGAGGAACAGTTTACCGAAATGCACAATTTTGTAGGCGATATTAAGTTTGATAGATTAGGTTGTTTCCCCTATTCCGCCGAGGAGGACACCTTTGCGGCTCAGATGCCCGACCAAATTGACGAGCAGACAAAGGTTGACCGAATGGAGCATATAATGGAAACGCAAATGACCGTATCCTACGAGAAAAACGAAGCCAAAATCGGCAAAACGGTTGAGGTTTTAATTGAAGGATATGACGATTACATTAAGTCGTATTTCGGAAGAAGCCAAAGCGATGCACCCGAAATTGACGGAAAAGTTTTTTTCATTTCGAACAAACCGCTTAAAATCGGCACCTTTGTAAATGTTAAAATATTTGATACTATTGAGTATGATTTGATGGGAGAGCTTGTATAATGAATACACCGAATAAGCTGACACTTGGAAGAATTATTGCGACGCCTGTTTTTATGGCAACTATGTTAATCGAATTTCCCTATCACTATTTAGTGGCACTTTTGTTGTTTATCGGCGCTTCGCTTACCGATATGATAGACGGAAAAATGGCAAGAAAATATAATTTGGTAACCGACTTCGGCAAGTTTTTAGACCCGCTTGCCGATAAAATGCTTACTACTGCCGCATATTTGGGATTTATAAGTATGTTCGGTAGCTCCCCTACATTTTGTTGGCAGGTTACGGCTATTACCTTTATTGTGTTGTTCAGAGAATTTGCCGTTTCCTCTATCCGACTTGTTGTTGTATCCTCGGGCGGAAAGGTTATTGCCGCTAATATTTGGGGCAAAGCAAAAACCGTAAGCCAAATGATAGGAATTATATTTGCACTTGCCGCTTATTCCGCTATTGATTTGTTTGATATTGCGGGAACACTTTTCCAAGGTATGTGCAATATCGCAATAATGGTTGTATTTTGGATTTCGGCCGTTCTTTGCATTATTTCGGGTATCATTTACCTTTTAGGAAGCAAAGAATACATAAATCCTTCAAAATAGAGGACGGTTATGTTTGAAGAATTAAAAGAAGATATTAACGCCTTTAAGGAACGGGACCCTGCCGCAAAATCAAGTCTTGAAATTTATTTTCTTTATCCCGGCTTTAAGGCGGTAAGAATGTATAGGCGTGCCCATAAGCATTATTTGAAAGGTCATTTTTTCAGAGCAAGGCTTATATCCCAAAAAGCCGCCCGTAAAACCGGAATTGAAATTCATCCGGGCGCTACAATAGGTAAAAGACTTGTTATCGACCACGGAACAGGTATAGTAATAGGCGAAACCGCCGAAATCGGCGATGATGTTCTTATATATCAGGGCGTAACATTGGGCGGTACGGGTAAGGATGTCGGAAAGCGACACCCTACTATCGGCAACAATGTTATGATTAGTGCGGGTGCTAAGGTTTTGGGACCCTTTAAGATAGGTGATAACTCACGAGTGGCTGCGGGTGCGGTTGTACTCCACGAGGTACCGCCTAATTCTACTGTTGTGGGTGTTCCGGCGCATATTGTAAGGCAAAACGGCGTCAAAATCGAAAAAACACCGCTTGACCAGATACATATTCCCGACCCCGTTCAACAGGAAATTGATAAATTAGAGCAACGAATTAAACTGCTTGAAAAGGCAAAAGGAGACCGAGAAAATAATGAAAATATTTAATACCCTAACACGCCAAAAGGATGAGCTTATCACGATAAATGAGGGCGAGGTTAAAATTTACGCCTGCGGTCCTACCGTTTACAACTATATCCATATAGGAAACGCAAGACCTCTTTGCGTATTTGATGTTCTTCGCCGTTATCTTGAATGGAGAGGCTATAAGGTTACATTTGTTCAAAACTTTACCGATATTGACGATAAGCTTATAAAAAAGGCAAACGAAGAGGGTATTACCGTACCCGAGGTTGCCGAAAGGTTTATTAAAGAGTTTTGGGTTGACGCAAAGGGACTTAATGTAAGAGAAGCCACCGTTCATCCGAGAGCTACCGAAAATATTGACGAAATTCAAAGAATCATATCGGAGCTTATGGAAAAGGGATATGCTTATGTTGCCGGTAACGATGTTTATTTCCGCTCTAAAAGGTTTGATGAATACGGAAAGCTTTCTCATCAGCCTCTTGAAGATTTAGAGGCAGGTGCTCGAATTGAAACGGGCGACATAAAGGAAGACCCGATGGACTTTTGCCTTTGGAAGGGTGCAAAAGCCGGCGAGCCGTTTTGGGAGTCCCCTTGGGGCAAGGGCAGACCGGGTTGGCATATTGAATGCTCCGCTATGGCAGGTAGATATTTGGGCAAAACCATAGATATTCACTGCGGCGGTCTTGACCTTATTTTTCCGCACCACGAAAACGAAATCGCTCAAAGCGAATGTGCTAACGGCTGTGATTTTGCGCACTATTGGATGCACAACGGATTTATCAATGTTGACAACCACAAAATGTCAAAATCCCTAAACAATTTCTTTACCGTTCGTGATGTTGCCGACATTTACGGCTATGAGCCTATCAGATACTTAATGATTTCTTCGCAGTACAGAGGTCCTATCAATTATTCGGTTGATATTATCGAGCAGAGCAAGAACGCACTCGACAGGCTTTATACTTGCAGGGATAATATTGATTTTGCGCTTAAAAATGCGAAAGACGGCGGAGAAATTCCTTCGTTTATCGAGCAAAGAAGAAACGAGTTTATTACCGCTATGGATGATGACCTTAATACCGCCGATGCGTTGGCTGCGGTTTTCTCGCTTGTAAGAGAAATCAATACCGTAATCGGTGAGGGCGCTAAAAAGGATACGCTTATTGCGTGTGCCGATGCTTTTGATGAGCTGACAAAGGTTTTGGGACTTTTGTATAACCGAAAAACCGAATCGCTTGACAGCGAAATCGAGGAGCTTATAAACAAGCGCACCGAAGCCCGTAAGGCAAAGGACTTTAAGACTGCCGACGAGATAAGGGATAAACTTAAAGAAATGGGTATCGTGCTTGAAGATACTCCGCAAGGCGTCAAATGGACGAGAGCGTAATAATATCAAAGCAACCGCTCGGGAAGAATGTTTTTATCAACACCTCTAAACATCATAGCTTCGGCACCGATGCGGTTTTACTTGCAAACTTTGCGAATGCGAAAAAGAACGACCGGGCTATTGATATAGGAACGGGTTGCGGTATTATCCCGTTTTTGTGTTTAAGGGACGGACTAACCTCGTTTAGTATCGGCATTGATATTTCAAAAGAGGCTACCGATTTAGCCGAGCTTTCGGCAAAGGAAAACGGTTTTTCAAATTTTAGTGTTATTAACTCGAATATTTTAGACCTAAAAGGAAAAATCGAGTTCGGAAGGGCAACTCTTATTACCTGCAATCCGCCATATAAGGCAAACGGTGCGGGAATAAAAAATCCCGATAGCTTTGACAGGACCGCAAGGCACGAAACCGAATGTACACTTGAAGATATTATACGAATTTCCGCAAAGCTTTTGCAGACATCGGGCAGACTTTGTATCTGCCACCGCCCCGAACGGCTTGCCGAGCTTTTAAGCCTTATGAGGCAGTATAAGGTTGAGCCTAAACGGCTTAGAACGGTAGCCCAAAGAAAAGGCGAAAGCCCGTGGCTTGTTTTGGTTGAGGGTAGGCGTTGCGGAAACACGGGACTTTGCATAGAGCCTACACTTTATATTGAGGAAAACGGAGATTTCTCCGACGAAATGAAAAAAATTTACGGCCCCTATAAAGAGGGACATTAGAAGGTGAAACGGTGGCAGGAAAGCTTTATGTTGTGGGAACTCCTATCGGTAATTTGGAGGACTTTTCCCCGAGAGCCGAAAGAATATTATCCGAGGTTGACTTTATTGCCGCCGAGGACACAAGAGTAACCCTTAAACTGCTTAATCATTTTGAAATCAAAAAAGAACTTGTTTCTTATTTTGAGCATAATAAAGATGAAAAACACGATTATTTAATCGGAAGAATGTTAAAGGGCGAAAACTGTGCCGTGGTCAGCGATGCGGGTATGCCCGCAATATCCGACCCCGGCGAAGATTTGGTAAGAGAAGCCTACAAAAACGGAATAGAGGTTGAGTCGGTGCCCGGTCCCGTTGCTTTTGCAACGGCGCTTTGCATTTCGGGTGTGTCCTCGGGTAGATTTTGCTTTGAGGGCTTTTTGTCGGTAAACCGTCAAAGCCGTAGGGAGCATTTAGCCGAGCTTAAAGATGAAACCCGTACTATGATTTTTTACGAGGCACCCCATAAGCTTGTAAAAACTCTTTCGGATATGGCGGAAACCTTCGGCGAGGACAGAAGAGTGGCTGTTTGTAAGGAGCTTACGAAAATCCACGAAACCGTTTATAATTTTACTTTCGGCGAAGCCGTTTCGTATTTCAGCGAAAATCAGCCGAGAGGCGAATATGTTTTGGTAATTGAGGGGAAGAAAAAAGAGGTTGTCAAATATACCTTTGAGGATGCTGTAAAAATCGCAAACGGCTTTATAAAAAAGGGAGAATCCGTTTCGGCGGCGGCAAAAGCGGCGGCGGCAATAACCAATGTTAAGAAAGGCGATATTTATAAAGAGCTTGTCAAATAATCTCTTTACAAAGCAACAAAAAAGCAGTAAAATGTTTTTTGCTTTGAGTTTGAATACGGTAAGGGTGTAAAAAATGCAGGACGATAAGGAATACGGTTTTAATTTCGACGATGGCTTTGAGGATATAAGCTCATCTTCAAAAAAGGAAAAACAAATCGAGGATTTTTTCTCAAATTCCGCGCAAAATAACAAGGATATTTACTCAAATGACAACTATGTGTCAAATGATAGAGAATATACTTACAGAAAGAAAAAACACGGTCTTTCTAAACGGATTAGTGATAAGTATTACAAAATCAAAAAATGGTGGAAGTGTATGAAAAAAGGAAAGCGCAGGGCAATTAAAATTGTTTCGGCAATTCTTTTGGCGCTTATTGTTGCGGTTGTTTGGTTTTTTTCGTACTTTGACTACAACTATAAGAAGATTACGGGCGACCCCGATGAGCTTGGCTTTGAAAATGTAATTGACGAAAGCATAATCAATGTTGCGCTTTTCGGAATTGACAGCCGAAGCACCGACGGAAAAACCTCCTTTACGGGAAATTCCGACAGTATAATGATTTTAAGTATTAACGCTCAAACTAAAAAGGTAAAAATAATATCTCTTATGAGAGATACCTTGGTGCCTATCGAGCGGGACAGCGGTACTACCTACACAAAGATTAACGCCGCATATAGCTGGGGAGGTCCCGAGCTTGCGATTAAGACACTTAACCGAAATTTCGGGCTTGATATTTCGGAATATGCTACCGTAAACTTCTACGGTATGTCGGATATTATTGATGCGGTAGGCGGAATAGACGCTACCCTTACCGAGTCGGAGGTTAAAGCACGAGGCAACAATAACCACGGCATTAACGATATGATTCAGGAAATATGTATATATGAAAACCTAAACCCGAAGGATTACTATGTAACTACTGCGGGCGAGCAACACCTAAACGGCGTTCAAGCGGTAGCCTACGCCCGTATAAGATACTGTACTAATATTTGGGGAACAAGTAACGACTACGGCAGAACCGACCGTCAGCGCTATGTTATGGAACAGCTTTTCAACAAGGCAAAAACTTTAAGCAAGTCGGAATATGTTAAGCTTGCAAAGGCGCTTATTCCGTGTACCGAAACATCCCTTTCCTATTCGGAAATTATGGGTATTGCGTATAAGGTTATGTTCTCTTCTCCTACATTCGAGCAGTACAGAATACCGCAAAACTCGACCGAAATGAACTTCCTTATGCCTTCTCCGTCGGGTAGCTTCGGCTCGGTTGTTTACTTCGATTTAGCCTATGCGACAAAGGTTATTAAGGCTATTATCTATGATGATATGACTATCGAGGAATATGTGGCTCAAAACGGAATCGAAAAGAACGATTGGTATGCGCAGATTAAAAAGAGCGGCAGCTATACCTCTTCAAGTAAGACTACTTCAAGCACCGTTTCTTCAACTGTTTCTTCGACATCGAGTACGAGTGTATCCTCCGATACTTCAAGCGAGGATGTGTCAAGCGAGGATGTAAGCTCACAAGAGGATGTTTCTTCAAAAACTCAATCAAGCGAGGTTGAATCCACCGTTTCTACTACCTCTGTTCAAGAGGGCGGAGATGAATAATGGCTAATATAAAAACCTCTTGCGAAAGCTGTGCTAATTATATTTATGACCAAGAGAGCGACAACTATTTTTGCGATATGAATTTAGACGAGGACGAAATGGCAAGATTTTTGTCCTATAAAACATACAACTGTCCTTATTATGATTTTTATGATGAGTACAGTATTGTAAGAAAGCAAAATTAGAAGGGAGAAGGATAAATGTTTTATTTTTATCTTGTAACCTCTGCGGCGCTTATTCCTATTCTCGATAATTTTTATAAAATTTTAAGAGAGCCTTATTCTTGGTGGTTGGTGCCCGTTCTTTTTGTTTCGTTCTTTTTGGGATTTGTTATTATACAGTTGGCGTTGTTTTTTGTTTGGACGGCACTTGTGAACGCTAAAACCGAAAGAAATGTTTTAAGCTCAATATACAGAGGGCTTGTCAATATTACTTTACCTTTGGCATTTAAGCTTATGGGTGTAAAAATTACAGTTACGGGAAAAGAAAAAATTACAACCGACAAAAAGGTACTGCTTGTTTGTAATCATGTAAACAATGTTGACCCTGCCGTGATTATATGCGCTTTGCCCGAGCTTTGCCTCGGTTTTGTCGCTAAAAAAGAGGCGTATGACCTTTTCCCCTTTGTCGCTAAATGTATGAAAAAGCTTTATTGTCTGCCTATTGACCGCCAAAACAACCGTGAGGCAGTAAAGACTATCGTAAAGGCGGTAAGCTATATACAAGACGATAAGGTAAGCATAGGAATTTTTCCCGAGGGCTATACAAGCAAGGACGGTAATCTTCAAGAGCTTAGAAACGGGGCGTTCAAAATTGCCACAAAAGCAAAAGCGCCTATCGTGGTTTGCACCCTTGTAAACTCCGAAAAGATACTTAAAAACCTCTTTAAGCGAAAAACCGAAGTGTTTTTAGATGTTGTAGAGGTTATCCCCGAAACCGAATTTAGTGATATGAAAACCGACGAAATCGGCAAAAGGGTTTATGACAAAATGCTCGAAAGCATAAATAACAGAAAAAACAAATAACAAAAAATGAGGATGGGCGAATGCAACCATCCTCATTTTCTCTTGCTTGTTAATTGCGGGTATATTTATTTTAAAAATTCAAAATACAGACTTGTTTGGTTTGATTTATTTAACTTGACATAATAGAAAAGCAGGGCATATAATAATACGGTAAAAAAATAGCTTGTTTGTTTTAGTTGTTTAGGGGAGTTTTTATGAAAAAGAGCATAGGAACATTACTTATATTTATTTCGGCATTGTTTTGGGGAACAGCGGGACTGTTTGTCAACACTTTAAGAGACCTTTACGGAATTAAGGAAATCGGCATAATATTCGGCAGAGCATTTTTTACTGTTATTCAACTCGGAATATTTATGATAATGTTTGATAAAAAATTATTCAGAATTAAATTGA
Source organism: Ruminococcaceae bacterium UBA1741 (assembly GCA_002315685.1). Classification (GTDB taxonomy): domain Bacteria; phylum Bacillota; class Clostridia; order Oscillospirales; family Acutalibacteraceae; genus UBA737. The sequence continues at coordinate 10,637 of DCHX01000019.1, read as the reverse complement.
AAGATATATGGCTTTTTGCAATTACGGGAATCGGAAGCATTACCTTCTTTAATTTTTGTTATTATAAGACTATGGCATATACAAATCTTTCCGTTGCCGCGGTGCTTATGTACACGGCTCCGATATTTGTTATGATTATTTCGATATTTTTTTTGAAAGAAAAAATCAATCCTACAAAAATAATTTGTTGCCTCTTGGCTGTTGTCGGAGTGGCATTTGTTTCGGGCGCTATCGGTTCATCCGGCGGTATAACCGCAAAGGGACTTATATATGGACTTTTAACCGGCTTCGGTTATTCATTGTTCGGTATTTTCAGCAGCGTTTTAACTAAAAAAGGATATTCGGCATATACAATAAATTTTTACTCATTTATATTTGTGCTTATTTCGTCAGGACTGATTTTATCTGATAATTTTGTACATACTATTAGATTATATACGGTAAGTTATAATCCGATTATTGTAATTTTTTCTATGGCGTTGCTTAATACGGTTATACCGTATATTTGTTATTCGTCCGGATTAAAGGTCGTATCGCCGAGTATTGCGATAATAATTGCTACGGTTGAGCCGGTTGTTGCGATGATTATTGATATTATGTTAGGTCATACACCCACTATGTTTGAATACATCGGAATAGTAATTGTGCTGTTTGCGGTTTTACTGTTGAATTTGAAAGGAAACTTAAAAAACAAAGCGCATAGGTCGGTTTAGATAAATAAAATTAAGGACACAAAATAAGAAAATCCCTCAACGGCGGTTGTTTATATCTTATTGATTTTTCTTGCGGTGCCGATAGAGGAAATAAGGATTTTTTTGAGTTCGATACAGTCGGTTAATATTGCATTATCATTATAATATCCGCTTTTAAAAAATAATACAATATCAAAATAAAAAACGCAAGACAAAGTCTTGCAAAGAATACTTATTCACTATTACCTATTACTTATTACTTCCCAAAAATCGACAATTCTTATTAGTGAAAAGTGAATAGTGAAGATGTAATAAGTAAAATCGACAACCCTCACCAGAGAATTGTCGATTTTTGGTGCCGCTGACCGGACTTGAACCGGTACGGTATCGCTACCGAGGGATTTTAAGTCCCTTGCGTCTGCCTATTCCGCCACAGCGGCATATATACTATATTATATTGTGTTAAGCGATTTGTCAAGATAAAAATCCCATTTTCAACAAATTTTCAATAAATTTATGAATTTAAGAATTTGCGAATTTTCAACAAATTTGTTTTTTGTTTCTCGGCGGCGGCAATTTTATAAAAGTACTTGAAATATACATTTGTATGTAATATAATAAAAATGTATATTTGTGTTTTTTAGAAAGATTTGGTGATTATTATGCAAGAATATTCAATAATGTATTTTTTGCGTCTTGCTTGGAAACGCTTATGGGTGCTTGTATTGAGCTTTGTTATTTTTTCAATAGGTGCTTTTTCTTACTGTAAGATTATCGCAACCCCGATGTATAGTGCGAAATCCTCTGTTTTGCTGACAAACGGTGCGATTGTAACACAAGACAGCACAAGCTCTTATAACAGCGACCGTGTTAATTCGGCTGATATCAGTGCTTCTGTAAATCTTACCTATACGGTTGTTGAAATACTTAAAACTCCCGATATTTATAAGAAATTGGCTGAAAAAACCGACGGCAAATACTCTTACGGTACGCTTATGAGTATGGCGACTGTCGAAAAAAGAGACGATTATTCGATTTTCATTGATATTTCTTTTAAGTCAACCAACGGTAATGAGGCTGTAACACTTGCTAATGATTTTGCGGAAATTGCCTGTGATTATTTACCTGAATATATTCCGAATGCGATTTTGAAAATATCTTCTCCTTCCTTTAACTATTCAAAGGTTTACCCGAGAACATTGTCCACTGTTTTTATTGCGGGTGTTATAGGTGCCGCAATAAGCTTTGGCTTGGTATTTATTATTGACGCTTCTAATAAGGCAATCAGAGGCGAAGAAGAATTTCTTGAAAAGTATGATATTCCGTTGCTCGGTTCAATACCGGATTTTGAAAATGCGGTGTCCTCTGATTCGCATTACGGATATTACGGGAAAGGCGGTTATTGATTATGGCATTTTTTGGCAAAAAGAGTAAAAAGAATATTCCTGATGATGCCGATGTAATATCGGTAAAGGATATAAATTCCTCTGACGAGTCCGAAGCAAAAAAGACCGTAACTATAAATAAGAAAATTCCTTTTGCAATAGTTGAATCCTATAAGAATATTCGTACGAGTATTGCCTTTTTAATTTCCGAATGCGGCGGTAATGCAATTACCGTTACAAGTGCAAATGCAAGTGAAGGAAAATCAACAACCTCTTCTAATTTAGCCGTTGCTTTTTCGCAGCTCGGCAAAAAGGTTTTACTTATTGATGCCGATTTAAGACGCGCATCGCTTCATAGAAAATTCAAAATTAAGAATACCGACGGTTTGACGAATGTTTTAATAGGAGAAAAGAATGTAGGCGAATGTGTTAAAGAAATTAACACGAATCTGTTTATTTTGACTGCCGGTTCCATTCCTCCTAACCCTTCTGAATTGTTGGGCTCGCAAAAATTTGAAGAGGTAATGAAATATGTCTGCGCGGTTTACGATTTTGTTATAGTGGATACTCCTCCGCTTAATATCGTGTCCGATTCTATTCTTGTAGCACCTCATACCTCAGGCGCTGTTCTTGTTGTCCGTGACGGATACACACCTCATTATTCGATTCAAAAAGCGATTGATGTTTTAAGATTTTCAAATGTTAATATTTTAGGTGCCGTGATGAACGGTGCTAATCCGAGAAATAAGAATAAATATATTTACCGTAAATATTCCTATTCGAATTATTCAAGCTACGGCTATTATCGAAGCGGTTATGGAAATAATAATCAAATACCCTTTAATAATCAGCCGAATAACGGCTTCAATAATTTCAATAACTTTAATAACAGAAACAATAACGGAAATATGTAATTTTTTAGGAGGGATGTATATCTCTCCTAAATTAGTTGAAAGGAGTTGCAAGTATGATTGATATTCACTCACACATTTTGCCTGCCGTTGATGACGGACCGAGAGATGTTGATATTTCGCTTGAATTGATTGAAATGATAAAAATGCAGGGAATAACCGATATTATTGCCACTCCGCATTTTCTGCCGATGAAGGATAATATGGACGGTTTCCTGAAAAGGCGGGAAGATAGCCTTAATTTTTTGCTTAGCAAGACAAAAGGCGATATACCAAATATTTATTTAGGTGCAGAGGTTTATTATTTCAGAGGAATCGGAAAAAGTGAAGAGCTTAAAAAGCTTACGCTTCATAATTCCAAATATCTTTTAATAGAAATTCCTTACGAAAGAATAACCGATAGTTTAATCGAAGACCTTAAAGATATTTATTGCTGTTTAGGGCTTGTGCCTATTATTGCACATATTGAAAGATATTCAAGGCAGGGCGGTTTTGGAAAACTCCTTAAATTTTGTAAGGATAATGAAAACTGTATGATTCAAATAAATGCTGTTTCGTTACTTTCAAGGCCGTACAAAAATTTATGCAAACGGATGATTAAAAAAGGCTATGTAGATTTTATCGCTACGGATACACATTCGGTTGTGTCAAGACCTCCTAAGCTTCGTGAGGCTATGGATGCCGTTAGAGAATGGTTCGGCAAAGAGGAAACCGATAAGCTTTATGAAAAAATGAAGCTTATTAAGGATAGTATTTCTAAGGAATAATTGTATGCAGAGTAAAACCGTTAATATAAAGAAAAACGGAAATCTTGTCTATATTACCTTTCCGAAATTCGTCGAATCGGGAATGGTAAAACACGCCTTTACTACAAGACTCGGCGGAGTGAGCAAAGGCTATTTCGGCAGTATGAATATGAGCTTTAACCGAAATGATGACGAGAAAAGTGTCCGAAAGAATTACGAAATTATCTGCGATGAAATAGGAATAAATACCGATAATCTTGTTTTTTCTCAACAAACACATACCGATAATTTGCTGACAGTTACAACAAAAGACAGGGGAACGGGCTTTTCAAAACCGCCCTTTTGCGATATTGACGGTCTTGTAACTAATCAAAAAAATGTGGCTCTTGTTACCCAATACGCCGACTGCACACCTCTTATTTTTTGTGATACGAAAAAGGGTGTTATTGCCGCTTCCCATTCGGGTTGGAGAGGTACTGTTAAGAAAATAGGGCAAAAGACGGTAGAAAAGATGGTTAGCGAGTTTTCCTGCAACCCTAATGATATAATAGCGGGAATAGGGCCTTGCATAAATAAATGCTGTTACGAGGTTGACGAAACCGTCTTTTCGGAATTTCAAAAAGCAAAGTTTGATACCGAAAGTATTTTTGTTAAAAAACCAAACGGAAAATATATGCTCGACCTAATTACCGCCAATAAGAATATTCTTATAGAAAGCGGAATTTCGGAAAGTAATATTGATGTTGCCGATATTTGCACCTTTTGCAATTCAAGTGAAATGTTTTCACATAGGGCGCAGGGTGTAAAACGAGGTAATATGGCAATGATTATAGAGCTAAAATAAAGGGACTGTAAAAACTCTTGTTTTACAGTCCCTTTTAGTATGTAATTTTAGTATGTAATTGTTATTTAATAACCGAATATTTTTTGTCTTTTACATGAACAACAGTATCGCAAACACCGAGAGAGGTATGCCTATGGGTAATAAAGAGTATTGTCTTTCCCGAAATGTTTTTAATATTAGACAAAAGTTCGGTTTCGGTTTCCTCGTCAAGTGCCGAGGTGGATTCATCAAGCAGTAAAATCGGCGCATCAAGAATCAAAGCACGGGCTATTGAAATTCTTTGAAGCTGTCCCTCCGAAAGTCCTCCGCCACGCTCGGTTAAAACGGTTTCAAAGCCGTTTGGCAGACTTTCTATAAAATCGTATATTACGGCGGATTTTGCGGCGCTGATAATTTGTTCGTCCGTGATATTCGGATTTCCGAGTGTGATATTTTCCCTAATCGTACCCGAAAGCATCATATTGCTTTGCGGTACATAGGAAAACATACCTCTTGTAGAGGCATCAACCTTTGTCTTTCCGTTAAAAGTGATACTTCCTCCCGTAGGCTCATAAAGTCCTAATATTAACTTAAACAATGTACTTTTACCGCTACCCGATTCGCCGGTTATTGCGGTAATTTTGCCTCTATTAATATCGAACGAACAATTTTTAAGCACAAGCTCATTCTCATAAGCAAAGGCGAGATTATCGACACTGATTTTTTCAAAAGAGGATTTTATTTCGTTAAGCTGTGCTTGGTCGATTATTGTCGGCTCGTCCTCCATATCTTCAATTTCCATTAAGCGTTCAGCCGAGGCGGTCATAGAATAATATGAAGGTAATATTCCCGAAATATTTTGAAGCGGAGCCCTTAATATTGATACAAGCTGTAAATAATAGTTAAGTGTACCGAATGTAAAAACTCCCGTTACAAGCATCGAGGAGCCCCATACCAAAATAATATAATATCCGATAGTAAAAAAAGCATTCAAAAGGGTATGAACGATAATGGAATACACATTCCTCTTTAATTTAAGTTTTAGGTTTTCGTTCATATACTTTTTAAGCGTATCAATTATAGGAGCTTCGCTTATAAAGGTTTTTATCACAACGATATTTGCAAATCCCTCTTGAATAAACGAGCGGGTTTTACCTTCGCTTTTTTGGACCTCCTTATGTACGGATTTATATTTCTTGCTGACAAGTCTTCCGCAAAGAGGAACAATAAAGCCTATTAGCAATACGGCAACGGCAAAAATCCAATTTTCAAAGATTAACGCCGCCGTACCTACAACGATTTTCGTAATCATTGAGGTAATAGAAGGTATAATGTTAATAGCGCCCGAGGCTACGGTATCAATATCCGAAGTAAAACGGTTTAATATGTCGCCCGAGTGATGACCGAAAAGCTTTGAATACTTTTTTGCCATAACCGAAGAAAACATATATTCTCTCATAGAGTTTATATATTTTCCGCTTATTTGAACAGTAAGCATTGAGGACAATGCGTTTAAGAGCAGTTGGCATAAAATTACGGAAAAAATAACAACAGAGTAAAATATAAATTTGTTGGTGTTTCCCTTAGCACCGCTGTCAATAACACCCTTAGAAACATAAGCCAAGTATATCATTATAAGTGATAAAACAATATCTATTAAAGATATAACAATTATTCCCGGCAAAAATTTCTTAGTTTGATTTGCAACCCAACGAATCGGATTTGCGGTTTTTGCCGATGTCGGTTTATTCAATAATATCATTCACTTTCGTAAGTTTAATAAACATATTTTTAATTTTCATTAGGCTTTCGCATCTTTTGTACTTGAAATTTATATAATTATATACTAAAATAGAATATATTTCAAGTTGCAAATAAAAATATGGAGTTAGTGTTTATGGATACATTTTTTGAGCAAATTGTAGTTATTAAGAAAAGTGCTAAAAATTATGCGCTGATTATCGGTATTTGGTTGTTGGCTATAATATTGGCTTATCTTGCCCTTTGCTTTTTGTCGGCGTTGTTTGTATTTGCCGTAGCGATAGCAGGACTAATCGGCTACGGTGCATACCGATTAACTAAAATGTTTTTTGTTGAGTATGAGTATATAGTTACTAATGGGACACTTGATATTGACAAGATTACGGCAAAAAGTTCAAGAAAAAGAGTAATGTCTTTTGATATTGAAAATGTTACTTCGGTTGAAAAATACAATCCGAATCAAAGAACATCTCAAAATAACGAAAAGACGGTTATTGCCTGTAATATTGATGATAAAAATGCCTATAAGCTTATAGCGAATAAAGAGGGCAAGGGCACCTGTGTATTAGTATTTGCCCCAAACGAAAGAATAATTGAAGGTGTTGTGAAATCTTTGCCTAAATACCTTTCAAATTCTGCTTTCAAATAATCGGAGAAAAATTATGAAGATACTTACTGCCACACAAATAAGAACGGCAGAGCGAGATGCCGTCCAAAGCGGCATCTTTTCTTGTTTTAGTTCACTGATGGAAAAAGCCGCAAAAACAACTTTTGAATATATAATCAACAATTTTGATGTTGTAGCAAAGAAAATATGTGTTGTCTGCGGATGCGGTAACAACGGCGGGGACGGAATTGTTGTTGCAAACCTGCTTAAATCAAAGGGTGCTTTTGTAACTCTTGTTTTCCCTATGGGCAAGCCTACATCAAGTCCCGCTGACGAATTTTTATATTTAGCCGATGATATAACTATCGTAAACGATATTCCGAGCAGTTGCGATATACTTATAGATGCCCTTTTCGGTATCGGACTTAACAGAGAGCTTGACGGGGATATTCTTGAAACGGTAAATAAAATGAATGACACAAATGCCTTAAAAATAGCTATTGATATTCCGAGCGGTGTTAATGCCGACGGAAAGTTTTCATATAATGCCTTTTGTGCCGATTTTACTCTTACTTTTATTGCTCTTAAACCTTGCTTTGTTTTGCCTTGCACTCTTGATTATTGCGGTAAGGTTATACTGCTTGATATCGGAGTAAAAACTACGGAATATGCCTATCAAACTACCGAAATGCCGTTAAAACCCAAAAGAAAAATAAATACGCATAAGGGAACATACGGCACGGCGCTTATGGTAACGGGAAGCTACGGTATGTGCGGTGCATCTGTTCTTTCGGCAAAGGCGGCGCTTGTAAGCGGTGTCGGAATGGTGAAAAGCTTTGTATGCGATAAAAACTATTCCGCCTTTACGGTAAGTGTGCCGGAAGCGGTTGCGATTCCCGTTTTAACAACCCAAAGCGGTGCAATGGATGTTTACGAAAAACAACTTGTATCTGCACTTTCTTCCTCAAATGCTATGCTTATAGGCTGTGGGCTCGGAAAGAGCGAGGAAGCGGTGAAGCTTGTGTTTAGAGCTTTGCAAATTACAACTATTCCGACAGTAATTGATGCTGATGGAATAAATGCACTTAGTCGGGACATACAATTATTAAAGAAAATTAAAGTTCCGACAGTAATTACACCGCATCCGAAAGAAATGGCACGGCTTTGCGAAACGAATGTCAGCAATATTGAAGCCAACAGACCTGAATATGCGAAGCGCGTGGCTACAAGATTCAACACCGTTGTTGTGCTAAAAGGAGCAAGAACGGTAATAGCCTCGCCCGACGGAAAGGTTTATTTCAATATGACGGGAAATTCGGGTATGGCTACGGGCGGCAGCGGTGATGTCCTTGCGGGAATGATAACCGCACGGCTTTGCTTAGGCGAATCTACGTTAGAGGCTTCCCTTAACGCCGTTTGGCTTCACGGATACGCAGGGGACAAGGCGCTCTCCCAATATTCTATGGAAGGACTATTGCCTACCGATATTATTGCGGAACTTAAAACCTTATAAGTTTTAGGAGTGGTTCCGCTTGAAAAAAATCTTAATACCGTTTTTTGTGTTTATGCTTTTGCTTTGCGGTTGCAATAGTAAAAAGGAAATAGAAATAAATACTGCAAGTGTTTCATTTTACTGTAAGGCTACGGTGCAGAACGAGAAATACGAATTCAGCGTAGTTGCCGATAATAACCCCTTAAAAATGGAGTGTACTGCGATTTTTCCAAGCGAATTAAAGGGAATGACCTTTACGGTTTCGAAAAACGGTATTATTGAAAAATATTTAGGACTTGAAACACAACACGAGCTTGTTGATATGCCCCGTGATAATTTGTTGAGACTTCTCTTTGACTTTTTTGAAAACGCCAAGAGCAAAAAAGCGTATGCGGATAAGGGGAATTATAGGCTTGACGGCAACTGTGCGGATACTTATTATTCGGTATATGTTTCTCCGAACGGCTCTCCGCTTTCGCTTGAAACAGAAGACGGAAAAATTAAAATGGAATTCAGCAAATTCACTCTTGTAAAATAGATATAATTTTGTTATCATATATAGGAATCTTAAAGGATGTGAAAACTGTGAGAAAAATCATAAAGGCTTTGGCTACTTTTATTTCGGTAATATTTGCTTTTTTGAGCGCCCTTTCTATTTTTGATAAGCTTACAAAGGGCGGTTATTTGCAGTGTAACAATAACGAGGAAAAAAGGGGATAAAATGGCAGTTTTAGTTACCGGTGGCGCCGGATATATCGGCAGTCATACTTGCGTGGAAATGCTTAATGCGGGTTATGAGGTTGTAGTAGTTGACAATCTTAACAATAGTTCAAAGGAATCGTTGAACCGTGTTCAAAAGATAACAGGTAAAAAAGTAAAGTTTTACGAAAATGATGTCAGAGACAAAGAAGCTTTAAGAAAAATTTTTAATGAAAATAATATTGAGGCTACAATACATTTTGCAGGACTGAAAGCGGTAGGCGAATCGGTTAGAGAGCCTATTATGTATTATAAAAATAATATTGAAAGCACTCTTACATTGATAGAGGTAATGACCGAGTTTAATGTAAAGAAGCTTGTTTTTTCTTCCTCCGCTACCGTTTACGGTGTTGCAAAGGAGATGCCCTTAAAAGAGGGTATGCCTACGGGTGCTATTAACCCATACGGTCGCACAAAGCTCTTTATTGAGGAGATTTTGCGTGATTTGTATGTTTCCGATAACAGTTGGTCTATTGCACTTCTTAGATATTTTAATCCTATCGGTGCGCATAAATCGGGAATAATCGGTGAGGACCCTAAGGGTATTCCAAATAACCTTATGCCGTATATTGCTCAGGTTGCTGTCGGAAAGCTTGAAAAGCTTCATGTTTTCGGTAATGATTATAATACGGTTGACGGAACAGGTGTCAGAGATTACATACATGTTGTTGATTTGGCGAAAGGTCATGTAAAGGCTGTCGGCTATGTGCTTAAAAACGAGGGTTGCGAGGCAATAAACTTGGGCACCGGTAACGGCACGAGTGTTTTGCAGTTGCGCGATGCTTTTGTAAAGGCTTCGGGCGTGGAAATCCCTTATGTTATTGACGAAAGAAGACCGGGAGACCCCGATGAGGTTTATGCCGATGCCGATAAGGCAAAAGAGCTTTTAGGTTGGGAAGCCGAGCTTGGTGTTGACGAGATGTGTGAGGATACTTGGGCGTGGCAAAGCGGTAATCCGCAAGGCTACACCGAATAAAATGCTTCGTGTAGAGAGGTGCTTTTGTACTTCTCTACATTATTATAATATTTCCGTCCGTGGCGCAGTTGGATAACGCAGCAGATTCCGATTCTGAAGAACGGGGGTTCGAATCCCTTCGGGCGGGCCAACAAAAAAGTCTCTTTTGTCGTTTGACAAAAGGGACTTTTTTGAATGATGTTTGCCCTTTCGGGCAAATGATGTTGCCTTCGGCAATGATGACGCTTCGCTGATGATGTGCCCTGCGGGGCATAAGGGCAAATATCGCATCATTGTGAGCAAAGCGAACAACATCATTTCGGAGCAAAGCTGCGAAACATCATTAGCCGACAAAGTCGGCGACATCATTGATTTCCTTCCTTTAATATGGTATTATTTTATAGAAAGGTGGTATCTGCTTATGAAAGAAAACAAACTTGCCGATTTATCTTTGTCCTTTTCCGTTCAAATCATAAACCTCGTCAAAGACTTAAAATCAAAGCACG
>DCHX01000017.1 GCA_002315685.1 Ruminococcaceae bacterium UBA1741 | reverse complement strand
CAGGTGGTTTTCGTTATACAAAAATTGGATATTCATAACTCAAGTCCGTTATGAATATCCAAAATGGTCCGAGTGACGGGACTTGAACCCACGGCCTCTTGACCCCCAGTCAAGCGCGCTACCAACTGCGCCACACCCGGATATATATATTTAATTTTATTGTCTAATCGCTTTATCTACGGCTTATATTCTCTTATCTTAATATTGAATTTATTTTAACGAAATTATAGGACACCGTTAAAAACATCGGTAAAATAAAATTCAAACCCAAAGCAACAGAAACTATATGCTCGTCTTTCGACGAGCAGTTTATTATATTTATGTATATTAATCGGTAAATCCAGACTCAACGAGATTTACAAGACCTTCAAGAGCCTCTTTTTCGTCGATTCCGTCAACAATAATTTTAATTGTTGTTCCGCCGACAATTCCAAGAGAAAGAACGCCCAAAAGACTTTTTGCGTTTACCTTGCGTTCATCTTTTTCAACCCAAATTGACGACTTAAACTCGTTAGCTTTTTGAATAAAAAAAGTAGCAGGGCGAGCGTGTAAACCAACCTGATTTTGTATAGTTACATCTTTAACACACATAGTAAATCTCCTTGTTGTAAAGTGGCATTTTCAACAGTTATCATTATACCACAATAAATGAAATCGTCAATATTTTGTGAATAAGTTCTAATAATTATCCAACTTTTATATATTTTTTGAGGTCATATTTGGTCAAATTTACAGTTTTATCGTGTTTTAGTTGTCGTCTAAAAGTTTTTTGTCAAATTTATCAAGCTTTATTTTATCAAACATTTCCCTTCGCCTATCTCTTGTAATAAGAAGGGCTTGTTTTCTTTTCCATTTTGCAATTTCCGCGTGGTTGCCCGACAAAAGTACACTCGGCACCTCTTTTTCGTGCCAAACCGCAGGTCTTGTGTACTGGGGATGTTCAAGAAGTCCGCCGAAATGGCTTTCCTCCTCAAAGCACAAATCATCCGAAAGCACACCCGGGAGCATTCGGCAAACCGCGTCAGCAAGCGCAAGTGCCGGAAGCTCTCCGCCCGTTAGGACATAATCGCCTATCGAGATTTCCTCGTCAACGATTTCTTCTACCACCCGCTCATCAACGCCCTCGTAATGACCGCACAAAATCACAATTCTATCAAGCTTTGAAAGCTCAACTACTCTTTTTTGAGTAAGTGTCTTTCCCTTTGGCGACATAAATATAAGGTGTGGCTTGTCCTCACCCTCGTTATAAAGACTCTTATAACAATTATAAATCGGGTCGGCAGACATAATCATACCCATTCCGCCGCCATACGGCATATCGTCAACCTTATTATGTTTATTTCCCGAGAAATCACGAATATTAGTGCATTTGATTTCGACCTTATCGGCTTTTCTTGCCCTACCGATAATGCTTTCACTCAAAACCGCTTCGCACATATCGGGGAATAAAGTCAAGATGTCAATTCTCATCAAATATTCCTCCCATAGGGCTTATCAAGACCGTTTCGCCGTCAATATCAACCGAAACAATAACACTCTCTATCGCGGGAACCAAGTATTCTTTATTATCCTTGCTTATGTGCCAAACATCATTAGCACCCGTTGCCGAAACATCGCAAAGAGTACCCAAAAATTCATTTGTATCGGCATCATAAACCTTACAGCCGATTAGTTCATCGACAAAATATCTATCCTCCGAAATATCGGCATCTTCCCTCTTAACCAAAAGGGTTTTATTACGAAACTTTTCGGCTTTTTCGATGCTGTCAACACCGTCAAGCGTGAGCAAAGTAATATTGCCGTGCGCTTTTGCCGAAACTACTTTAACAGGGGTTTTATCAGCAAGATACACACACTTAAAGCTTTCAAGAAACGCCGAATCATCCGACCAAGGCTGTACCCTTAAAGTACCCTTAACGCCGTGAGTTCCGACAATTTTTCCCGCTTCTAAAAATTCTTTTCTCATAAAACCGCCCTTTCAAAAAAATGTAAATATGTAAATACCCCCAAATAAGGGGGCATACATAAACAAACTTTGACTGATATCAGTCAATTTCAACCATAATCTTTTGGTTGCTGCGAGCAGCTGCTGCGCGCATAACAGTGCGGATAGCCTTTGCAATACGGCCTTCCTTACCAATAACTCTACCCATATCGCCTTCGGCAACGTTCAAGTGATAAACGATTGTGCCTTCCTCGTTGGGTTCGTCTACAACTACATTTACAGCATCGGGATTCTCAACAAGACCGGATGCAATAGCAACTAATAAATCTTTCATAATGTCTTTTCTCCTAAGTCTTATTCAATAATTCCGTTCTTTTTAAGCAATGCTTTAACGGTATCGGTAGGTTGTGCACCGTTTTTAATCCACTGTTTAGCCTTTTCGCCGTCAATCTTAACAGCCGCAGGTTCCTTAGTAGGATCGTAAAAACCGATTTCTTCGATAAAGCGTCCGTTTCTCGGATATCTTGAATCAGCAACTACAACATGATAAAAAGGAGCTCTTTTAGCACCGAGTCGGCGAAGTCTGATTTTAACTGCCATTTATATACACCTCCAACACAAAATCTTATTTAAAAGGAAAAACCTTATAAACCGAAATCCTTAGGGTTAAAGCCACCCATTCCGCGCATCATTTTTCTGCGTCCTGCTTTGCCGTTCATTTGCTTGAACATTTTTTTCATTTGTTCGTACTGTTTCAGAAGCTTATTAACTTCCTCAACACCCATTCCGCAACCGGCGGCAATTCTTCTTTTTCTTGAAGCATTTATTATGTCGGGCTTTGCACGCTCTTTTTTGGTCATTGACTTAATAATCGCTTCGGTTCTGTCTATTTGACGCTCATCAATTTCGGCGTCCTTAACTTGATTCGAAACACCGGGAATCATAGAAAGCAAGCCCTTTATGTTGCCCATTTTCTTAATTTGCCCAAACTGGTCGAGCAGGTCATTCAAATCAAACTTGTTTTCTTGTAATCTTTTTGCCGTTTCTTCGGCTTTCTTCTCGTCAAGCTCGTTTTCAACCCTCTCAATAAGAGAAAGCATATCGCCCATACCGAGAATTCTTGTTGCCATTCTGTCGGGGTGGAACTCTTCAAGCTCGTCAAGCTTTTCACCGACACCCGAGAACATAATCGGCTTGCCCGTAACCGCTCTTACCGAAAGAGCCGCACCGCCACGGGTATCGCCGTCAAGCTTTGTAAGAATAACGCCGTCAATTTCCAAAATGTCGTTAAACGCTTTGGCGATATTTACGGCATCTTGTCCGACCATAGAGTCAACAACCAACAAAATGTTATCAATTTCTACCGCCTTTGTGATACGGATAAGCTCATCCATAAGCTCACTGTCAATATGAAGTCTGCCGGCGGTATCGAGTATTACAAAATCGTGGCCGTAATCTTTTGCATAAGAAACAGCTTCAACAACAGTCTTTTCGGGCTTTTGCGTCCCCTTCTCGAAAACAGGCACATTCACCTGTTCGCCCACAATTTTCAGTTGGTCAATAGCGGCAGGTCTATATATATCCCCCGCAACAAGCATAGGTCTATGACCTTTACTTTTGAGGTATTTGGCAAGCTTTGCACAATGGGTAGTTTTACCCGAGCCTTGCAAACCGCACATCATAATAACGGTAGGAATTTTAGAAGAGGTTTTAAGTCGGGCTTGGTCGTTGCCCATTAAAGCGGTAAGTTCCTCACGCACTATCTTAATAACCATCTGCGCGGGAGTAAGACTTTCCATAACATTCTCGCCGATACACTTTTCGGCAACCGAATTTGTAAAATCCTTCGCAACTTTATAGTTGACATCCGCCTCTAAAAGAGCAAGGCGAACCTCACGCATCGCCTCTTTTACATCACTTTCACTCAATTTGCCGTGATTTTTAAGCTTCTTAAAAACACCCGCTAATTTATCCGAAAGATTATCAAAAGCCATTTACTCACCACCCTTATATAATAATATATATTATAAATTATCTATTATTTCCTTTAATTTAACAGCCGTTTCGCTCTTGTCTTCAAGTTTGTCCGAAAGCTCTTTCATAGCTAAAAACTTCTTACAGTAACCGCACTTTTCTTCAAACAAATAAAGCTTTTCGCTCGTGCGCTTTATAGAGTCAAGCACCGCTTGTCTTGTAATTCCTTCAAGCTCGGATATTTCGGCTAACGAAAGGTCTTCATCATAATAAGCCGAAATAAGACGCTTTTGCTTTCCGCCCAAGAACTCGCCGTAAACATCATTCAATGCACCGACAAATAAATCCTTCTCCGACATATTAGTTCCTCTCTCCTGTAAAGTTTTTTTCTTTACACCTATGAGAGTATAACACAAACAAATCCCGCTGTCAAGTTTTTTGTTTGCGTTTTTTTACATTCGAATTAAATTAAGAATTTAGAATTATGAATTATGAATTAATAATAAGCATAAAAAATTTACCCCGTACCGATGGTACGGGGTAAATTTTATAAGTTTTTGCAACCTTTGAAATCCGCTTACAATTATGCGCCGAATTTAGAAACATTAAGTTTGATTCCGGGGCCCATTGTAGTAGCGATGGTGCAGGACTTAATGTACTGACCTTTTGTAGCTGCCGGCTTTGCCTTTACGATAGCTCCCATAAGAGCATCAAGGTTTTCTTGGAGCTTTTCAGCGCCGAAAGACACCTTACCGATTGGGCAATGGATAATGTTAGTCTTGTCAAGACGGTACTCAATCTTACCTGCTTTTGCTTCGGTTACAGCCTTAGCAACATCAGGAGTTACAGTACCTGCCTTAGGTGTAGGCATAAGACCTCTCGGACCTAAAACCTTACCTAAACGACCTACAACGCCCATCATATCGGGTGTTGCGATAACAACATCGAAATCAAGCCAGTTTTCATTCTGAATCTTGGTTACGAGTTCCTCAGCGCCGACAAAATCCGAACCTGCTTCCTTAGCAGCGTCAGCCTTGTCGCCCTTAGCAAGAACGAGAGTTCTTACTTTTTTACCTGTTCCGTTCGGAAGAACAACAGCGCCTCTAACCTGTTGGTCAGCGTGGCGAGAGTCAACACCCAAGCGAACATGAATTTCAACTGTTTCATCAAATTTTGCAGTACCGGTTTTAATAGCAACCTCAACTGCTTCGTTGACATCATAAAACTTACCGCTGTCGATAAGCTTAGAGCCTTCGTTATATTTTTTTCCGTGTTTCATAGTTTACCTCCCAATAAGTGGTCAAATCGGAATTTTCCTCCCACAAGAGAGAATTAATCGACTACTTCTACGCCCATTGAACGAGCAGTTCCTGCTATCATACTCATAGCAGATTCGATAGATGCTGCGTTTAAGTCGGGCATTTTTGTTTCTGCGATTTTCTTAATCTGCTCTTTTGTGATTTTAGCAACCTTAGTTTTGTTAGGTGTGCCGGAAGCAGATTCGATTCCACAAGCCTTCTTAATAAGAACGGCAGCAGGTGGAGTCTTAGTAATAAATGTGAACGAACGGTCAGCGTAAACGGTAATTACAACCGGAATAATCAAACCGCCGTCATTCTTGGTCTTTTCGTTAAAAGCTTTGGTAAATTCCATAATATTAACGCCGTACTGACCAAGAGCAGGGCCAACAGGTGGAGCCGGTGTAGCTTTACCTGCGGGAATCTGCAATTTAATGTAACCTGTAATTTTCTGAGCCATATAAAGCACCTCCAAAATTCGTGGTAACCGTGTTACTTGGAATAAATTCCAACACTTGGCGGAACAGGTCTGTTCCCGTTCCTCCCACCGTGACATACAAGCGCTCACCTTGCAGCCGGTCAACCTAACCGCAAGAACTTATATGCCGGAAGTTAATAAGCATTTCTGCGTATTAACAATAATCAGTCGTCCAAAGAAATCTGGTCAAGCTCGAGTTCAACCGGAGTTTCCTTGCCGAACATAGAAAGGATAATACAAACATTGTTATTCGCCGTATCAACGGTTTTAACCTTGCCGCTGTATCCTTCAAGCGGACCGCTGATAATTTTAACATTATCGCCGACATTGTAAGAAACCTCTACGCTGTGCTTTTCAACGCCTAAGTTTGCAACCTCTTCGTCGGTTAGCGGTACCGGTTTTGACGCCGGTCCTACGAAGCCGGTACAGCCGCGAATATTGCGGACAAGATACCAACTGTCGTTAGTAACGATCATCTTTATCAATACATAACCCGGGAAGATTTTGCGTTCTACCTCACGGGTTGTATCGTCTTTAATCTCGGTAACGGTTTCGGTCGGGATTTTAACATCCTGAATCAAATCCTGCATACCGCGACTTTCGACCATTGTTACAAGGTCATTAGCAACCTTGTTTTCGTAGCCGGAATAGGTATGAACCACATACCATTTTGCTTCCATCTTATCGGACATAAGTAGCTCCCTCCGATTACTTTACATTCAAGATTACCTTGATAAGACTTCCGAGTCCCCAGTCAAGTAACCAAATCAAAGCTCCCACCAAAAGGCACATAATAAGAACAATAAGCGTGTTTCTTGTTACATCCTTCATACCGGGCCATACAATTTTCTTAATTTCGCTCTTATAATCACGAATAAAGAGGCAAAATCTTGCAAAAATCGTTTTCTTGCCCTTAGATTCACAAACCTCAATATAGTCGTCAATAAAAAGGTAAGCGGCAGCGAAAACAAAGAAAGCGAAAAGCAAAATGCTAACGATAAGGACATAAGGAGTGTACTTAACATAGTCCTCACCGAAAGGAACCTTTGCAACATAGCTATCGCTTGTTACCTCAAACAACTTTGAAGAGTCAATGAAACGATATGGGCTTGAAAGAGCAATAACCAACATAAAGATAGCATCGCCGAGTGCAAAAACCGGAACTGTGTATCTAAGGCCTTTTTTCTTGAACGAGAAAACGCTCATAATAAAGCCTAACGCAGTAAGGATAAAGCAGAAAAGAATTTTAGCAGATACAGCCATATCAAAAGCTTTTCCGCCGATAACACCCTTTGTCTTACCGCCGAAAGCAAGAACAGTACCTACAACGGTTTCGGTATCGCTGCCGGCAGTGTACTTAGCGAATGGGAAGAAGAAGAGAACAAGAGCGCCAAGACCGCAAACAATGCAGAGGATTTGACAAATTCTATTTACAACTTTCATTTATCATTCTCCTTACTTTGTTTCCTTGTGCAAGGTGTGCTTCTTGCAGAACCTGCAATACTTGTTCATTTCGAGTCTGTCCGGATCGTTTTTCTTGTTTTTCATTGTGTTGTAATTGCGTTGCTTGCATTCTGAGCAAGCGAGGGTAATTTTTACTCTCATAACGGCACCTCCCGTTTTACGGAAATATTTTTTGCTTATGTCGCCACTCGGGCAACAAAGTAAACGCCTCCCTCTGCAACAATGTATGTCAAGCCCCGAAACGCCACATATTGAGTAGCACGGGAAAGCACAGCACAACATACTGTTAGTCGCACAATCGGTAACTTTTTTGCAAAAAAAAAGAACCTTTCAGAGGTAGGACTATTGTACCACACCCACCCTGAAAGGTCAAGTATTTTTTGTTTGAATTTTCTTGTTTTTTATTTAAGTTTCCCGTTTTTCTGGGTTGAAAACCGATACGGTATCATCCACCCCTACGGGATTTTGTTTTCTGCGTAGGGGACGATGCCTACATCGTCCCGTGTTGTAATTCTTTCGGGTGGATGTGGGCATCC
>DCHX01000016.1 GCA_002315685.1 Ruminococcaceae bacterium UBA1741 | reverse complement strand
CATAACGGAAAGGTTGAACGCTCACATCGTAAAGATAACGAATATTTTTACGCAACACATTCTTTTTACTCATTTGAAGATTTCAAAAAGCAACTTGCTGTACACAACAGAAAATACAATATTTTCCCTATGCGTCCTCTTAATTGGAAATCTCCTACTCAATATCTTAATGCTTTTTTAACTAACGGCGAAGTTTTCTAATTTTGTAACACATCATTGACAAACCAACAAAATTAGTATCTTTTGTAAAAAAATAAAGGGGATATAAAAAATAAAAATTTTTCAAATCCCCTTTTTTTAAGTATTATCTGTTAATCAGTTGATTGAGTCGAGATAGGATTTCATTGTTTTGACAAACTATTTGACCTAAACCGTAGATTAAGAATAGAGAAATAAGCCCGAGAATAAGACCGGCAACCACAAATCCAACGGCAAGTGCCATAAAAAATTTATCAAACGAGAACAAAAAGTATGCTCCGACAAAGCTTACGGCAATAATAAAGAAACAAATGACAAAAGCAATAAACTTAATAATTGTGCCGATGTTCTTAAAAATCCCATTTCCGTACTTTTCGGCGAAATCGCCGATGTGCGTTCCCTTGTCATAATTAGATTTTGAAGATGAGGCAATATCAATAAATTCAAATTGTTGATTATTGTTTTCCTGAGCCATTTAATCAAATCCTTTCAACACCGATTGTAAGAGCTTCGCCGTTAATGTCCCAATCTTTAACAAATCCCGTAGGTGTAGCGTTTGTTAAACTATCGCAAAGTGTATCGCCGACAATTTCTTTTGATTTATTAAGCGCAATATTTACAACCTTTTCACTACCGCTGATAGTAACATTGATATGGTCAATTACATTAAAGTCGGCATCCTTACGCATAGTTTGAATCTTGCTGACAATTTCTCTTACAAATCCTTCTTCGATTAGTTCGTCGGTCAAAACAGTATCAATAGCAACCGTAATACCGTTGTCGGAAAGAGTGTAGAAGCCTTCCTTTTGAGTTGTTTCGATAAGAA
This sequence comes from Ruminococcaceae bacterium UBA1741, assembly GCA_002315685.1. Lineage (GTDB taxonomy): Bacteria > Bacillota > Clostridia > Oscillospirales > Acutalibacteraceae > UBA737. Next base: position 4,951 of record DCHX01000016.1, on the reverse strand, counting down.
GGTCGTCCTCACTTAAAACAACCTCTCCGCTATCAAAATTAAATTTAAGAGCGCCGTTCGACTTCAAATCAGCCATAGCAGAAGTGCCGTCAAGCTCTGAAAGCTTTGCCCTGATTTCGCCTAATTGTTTGCCGTATTTTGGACCAACGGTTTTAAGTTGCGGCTTAAAGCTATAAGAAACGAATTCTCCGACATCTTGTGTGAAAATCACATTCTTAATATTTAATTCATCCCTAATAATTTCGGTATAGAAATCTTCAAGAGGAGTATCGCACTTAACATACATAGTAGCAAGAGGCTGTCTGTTTTTACGGTTAGAGCCGTTTCTGGAAGCACGGCCTAATACTACTATTTCCAAAACCTCGTCCATTTTTTCTTCTAAATCTTTATTTATATAAGAAGCATCAACTTTTGGGAAATCGCAAAGATGTATGCTGATAGGTGCATCCTTATCAATGTTTCTTACAATATTTTGGTAAATGCTTTCAGCCATAAACGGAATCATAGGAGCAGCAATTTTAATTGTAGTTTCAAGTGCGGTATATAAAGTCATATAAGCCGAAATTTTATCATCGGTTAATTCAAGTCCCCAATAACGCTCTCTGCCACGGCGTACATACCAGTTACTCATTCCGTCAACAAAATCCTGTAAGGCACGGGCAGCTTCGGGAATACGATAGTTGGCAAGATTATCGTCAACGGCATTAACGCAACTGTTAAGCTTTGACAAAAGCCACTTGTCCATAACCGAAAGCTTACAATCGGACAAAGTATATTTTGTCGGGTCAAACTTATCAATATCCGCATAAAGCACATAGAAAGCATAAGTATTCCAAAGAGTACCCATAAATTTTCTTTGTCCTTCGGTAACGGCTTTTCCGTGGAAACGGTTAGGAAGCCAAGGAGCGGAGTTTGTGTAAAAATACCAACGAATTGCATCGGCACCGTAGCTTTCAAGAGCATCAAACGGGTCAACGGCATTGCCTTTGGATTTACTCATTTTTTGTCCGTTTTCATCTTGAACATGTCCTAAAACAATAACATTTTTGAAAGGAGCTTTATCAAAAATAAGGGTTGAAATCGCAAGTAAAGAATAGAACCAGCCTCTTGTTTGGTCAACGGCCTCGGAAATAAAGTCGGCAGGGAATTGCGACTCAAACAAATCCTTGTTTTCAAAGGGATAATGATGTTGAGCAAAAGGCATAGAGCCACTATCAAACCAACAGTCGATAACCTCGGGTACACGGTGCATCTCTTTTCCGCAGTGAGGACATTTAATAGTTACATTGTCAATATAAGGTCTGTGAAGTTCAATATTTTCCGGACAGTTATCCGACATTGATTTTAGTTCTTCAATAGAGCCGATAGAATGAAGATGTCCGCATTCGCAGGTCCAAATGTTAAGCGGAGTGCCCCAATATCTGTTACGGGAAATGCCCCAATCCTGAACATTGTTAAGCCAATCACCGAAACGTCCCTTACCGATACTTTCGGGAATCCAGTTGATAGTATTATTGTTTTTAATAAGGTCATCCTTAACATCAGTCATCTTGATAAACCAAGACTCACGGGCATAATAGATAAGCGGAGTATCGCATCTCCAACAATGCGGATAGTCGTGCTCAAATTTAGGAGCGTCAAACAAAAGACCTTGTTCATCTAAATCTTTGAGTACAAACGGATCGGCGTCTTTTACGAATTTTCCGGCATAGGGAGTTTCCTCGGTAAGCTCACCTTTGCCGTTTACAAACTGAACAAAAGGTAAGTCATATTTTCTTCCGACCTTTGAGTCGTCCTCACCGAAAGCAGGAGCAATATGAACAATACCGGTACCGTCAGACATAGTAACATAGGTGTCGCAAGTGACAAAATGAGCCTTTTTGTTTTGTTGCTTTGCTTTATCTCCCGCACATTTATAAAGAGGCTCGTATTCCTTATATTCAAGCTCGGTGCCATTAAAGGTTTTTATTACCTCATAAGCAGGTTTTTCATCAGCAGCAAGCTTTGAAAGAACGGTGTCAAGAAGCGAGGTTGCCATATAGTAGGTGTAGCCGTCATTTGCCTTGACAAGTGAATATTCCTCATTGGGATTTACACACAAAGCGACATTTGAAGGTAATGTCCAAGGTGTAGTTGTCCAAGCAAGGAAATAAGCGTCCTCGCCGACTACCTTAAATCTAACAACAGCAGAGCGCTCCTTTACGGTTTTATAGCCCTGTGCTACTTCGTGAGATGAAAGCGGAGTACCGCAACGGGGACAATAAGGCACAATTTTGAAACCCTTATAAAGAAGTCCTTTATCAAAGATTTGTTTAAGTGCCCACCATTCCGATTCAATAAAATTATTATCATAGGTGACATACGGATTTTCCATATCAGCCCAAAAGCCGACTGTTTTTGAGAAATCCTCCCACATACCCTTGTATTTCCAAACACTTTCTTTACAATGGTCGATAAAGGGTTCAAGACCGTATTCCTCAATCTGCTCTTTACCGTCAAGACCTAACAATTTTTCGACTTCAAGTTCAACGGGAAGTCCGTGCGTATCCCAACCTGCCTTACGGGGAACCATACAGCCTTTCATAGTACGGTAACGGGGAATCATATCCTTTATAACACGGGTTAAAACATGACCTATATGCGGCTTACCGTTAGCAGTAGGGGGACCGTCATAAAAAACATAAGGTTCGCCCTTTGCTTTTTCTTCGATACTTTTCTTGAAAATATCTTCTTTGTCCCAAAACTCTTTAATTTTCTTTTCCTGTTCAACAAAATTTACATTCGGTGAAATACTGTCGTACATTCTATAACCTCTTTCAAAATAAAAATTCCCCTATCCATAATAGGACAAGGGGAAGATATTTAACCACCTATTACAAAGGACAAAAAATTATCCCCGAACTTTGTAACGCAAGTAAGACGGCGCATCTTAATAGGAAAAATCCGTTCGGATTTGCAACTGGCGAGTGATTTTCACAAATTGATTTACTTACGGGCTTACACCAAATCCCGATTCGCTGAAAAGTATCACAAAAGCTACTCTCTCGTTAAGCGTTTTTACAGATACATATAATATATCATAACAAAATTAAAAAATCAAGCATACTGTTGATTATTTTCGGTTTTTTTGGCAAAAATAAGCAAAAAGGATGTGTTATTATGAAAAAAAGAACATTGATAAGAGCGTTTTCGTTTATGGCGGTATTGATTTTGGCGGCATTCGGACTTTTCTTAAAGGAACGGTCGAGGAGTAATAAGTTTAAGCTAATGATAGAAAACGAGTATTCGAGCGGCTTAAAGGACTTAAATTCTTCTCTTAATAATATTACCGAAACTCTCAACAAGGCGGTATATATCCCTAACGGCAGTGATTTAGTGTCCCTTTCTACAAAGCTTTATGCCGAAGGAGAAATTGCGAAGGAATCCCTATCGAGATTACCAAACGGAACAAAGTATTCAAGCAACCTTAACAAGTTTTTGTCCCAAGTAGGTAACTATGCAATCAGCGTATCAAAAAGTGCGGTGGAAAACGACCAAATAACCGACGAACAAAGCGAGTTGATGACAAAGCTTTATCAAACATCAAAGACTATATCGGATGCGGTTAGCGAAATAGGCCTTAAATATGATGATTATAATGAATTTGCAAAGCTTATTGACAATAAAATCAAAGAAAATGTTGACACAGATGCTTTTGCTGACTCGTTAGACAGTATCGAAGAAGATTTAAGCGACTATCCGACACTGATTTATGACGGACCGTTTTCAGACCATATTTTGCAAAAGGAACCGTTAATGGTTACGAATGCCACAACAAAATCAAAGGAAGCCTGCAAAGAAAAAGCCGAGAAAGTATTTGGGATAAAGAGTAATGTTTTAAGCTTTGACGGAAACCAAAACGGAAAAATCGAGTGTTATAGATTCAGCGGTAACAAGTATTCGATCAGCGTTTCAAAAAACGGCGGTTATATTGTTTATATGCGTAAAGAATGCGACGTTGAGGATATAAAAATTGACGGGCTCAAAGCACGAAATACGGCAAAAGAGTTTATGAAAAAAATAGGGCTTGAAAATATGGTAGAAACCTATTATTTTTCGGATGAAGGTGTTTGCGTAATAAATTTTGCATATCTTGACGGTCAGACACTTTGTTATACCGATTTGATAAAAGTCGGTGTTGCGCTTGACAGCGGAGAAATAGTCTTGTTTGAAAGCTCGGGATATTTAACAAATCATACAGAACGCTCGTTTGAAACGGCAAAGTATTCCTCCGAAGAAGCAAGGGCAAAATTAAGTAAAAAGCTAACGGTAAAATCAACATCAATAGCCTTAATTCCCACCGATTCGGGCGGAGAGGTGCGTTGCTACGAATTTTTGTGCGAAACCGATGAAAAACAGGAAATTTTAGTATATATCGGAGTTAAGGATTTATCTACAAAAAATGTACTTTTACTTCAAAAATCCGATGCGGGAATTGTAGTGAAATAATAGATTAAGCGGTAGTTTTCTACCGCTTAATTTCAAAATAATATTTTCTGTTGCTTTTAGGGAAATCGTCTGAAATCCCGTGTTCCGGGTCATAAAAAGTACCCTTAAAATATAATGACCAATGCCAACATTTCGGCGTTTCAAGGCTTAAAAGGGCGATTTTTGGTAAATCTTCTTTACAAAACGCCTGTTTTTTGTTCCAGTCAACCTCAAAACCGTAATATTTCAAAGCATACTTCATTTCTTTAAGCGTTGTTTCTCGGTTGTTGTTTAACAATGCAAAAATATCGTCTTGTGAAGAATCGCTTAACATAGCAATAACAGCCTGCCCGCACGATAGGGGATTTTGCTCATACTGATGAGTTATTTTTGAAGAAATAGGCATATTAAAACTCCGTGAAAATTTTTACCATATTACCATAAAAAAACGGTAAAGTCAATTTATATAAAATATTATATAAAA
>DCHX01000002.1 GCA_002315685.1 Ruminococcaceae bacterium UBA1741 | reverse complement strand
CAACGTGAGCATAGTGACGAGCGTCGGTTTCATACTCAACGTGAGCGGTATTGATAGTAATACCTCTTTCTCTTTCTTCCGGAGCCTTATCGATGTTTGCATAGTCTTCAAACTGTGCGTATCCTTTAAGTGAAAGGAACTTTGTGATTGCAGCGGTAAGGGTTGTCTTACCATGGTCAACGTGACCGATTGTACCAATGTTAACATGTGGCTTGTTACGTTCAAATTTAGCTTTTGCCATTGTGATTTTCCTCCCTAAATAAATATTTTTTCATCACATTGTTAGTTTACCAAAAAATACTTGAAATTTCAAGTATAATTTACGAATTAGTCTTTCTTCGTTCTTGAAGAAATAATTTTTTCGGCTATGCTCTTCGGAACATCCTTATAACCGTCGGGTTCCATAACATACTGTCCGCGACCTTGTGTCTTGGAACGAAGGTCGGTAGCGTAACCGAACATATCGCCGAGCGGTACTCTTGCATTGATTTGTTTGAGTCCCGAACGGTCCTCGAAGCCTTGGATTTCGCCACGGCGAGAGTTTAAGTCGCCGATAACATCGCCCATATATTCCTCAGGAACTATTACGGTAACCTTCATAATAGGTTCGAGAAGTACGGGACTTGCCTTACGGCAGGCTTCCTTGAATGCCATAGAACCGGCAATCTTAAACGCCATTTCGGACGAGTCAACCTCGTGGTATGAACCGTCGTAAAGAGTAACCTTTACGTCAACAACCGGGTATCCCGCAAGAACACCTGCTTGTAAAGCGCCCTGGATACCTTGGTCAACGGCAGGAATATATTCCTTAGGAATAGAACCGCCGGTAACGGAGTTGATAAATTCATATCCCTTACCTGTTTCGTTAGGCTCGAGAATAATCTTAACATGACCATATTGACCGGAACCGCCTGACTGACGCTTGTACTTGGTTTCGTGGTCAACCTTGTCCTTAATGCTTTCTTTATAAGCAACCTGAGGAGCACCGACATTAGCCTCAACTTTGAATTCACGAAGAAGTCTGTCAACGATAATTTCAAGGTGAAGCTCGCCCATTCCGGCGATAATAGTTTGTCCGGTCTCTTCATCGGTATAAGCCTTAAAGGTCGGGTCTTCTTCTGCAAGCTTTGCAAGAGCAATACCCATTTTTTCCTGACCTGCTTTTGTTTTTGGCTCAATAGCAACACGGATAACAGGCTCAGGGAAGTTCATAGATTCAAGAATTACCGGATGCTTTTCATCACAAAGAGTATCACCGGTAGTGGTGTTTTTAAGACCAACCGCAGCCGCAATATCACCGGCATAGCAGGTTTCAAGGTCTTCTCTGTGGTTAGCGTGCATCTGCAAAATTCTACCCATTCTCTCACGGTTTTGCTTAACCGAGTTATATACACCCGCACCTGCATCAACAGAGCCGGAATATACACGGAAGTAGCAAATCTTACCTACAAACGGGTCGGTAGCAATCTTGAATGCCAAAGCGGAAAACGGTTCATCGTCAGATGAATGTCTGCATTCCTCTTCGTCAGTATCGGGATTTACACCCTTAATTGCTTCAACATCAGTCGGAGCAGGCATAAAGTCAACGATAGCGTCGAGAAGCGGTTGAACGCCCTTGTTTCTGTAAGCAGTACCGCAGCAAACAGGTACCATTTCGTTGGAAATAGTAGCCTTGCGGATGATTTTCTTCATCTGCTCAACAGTAGGCTCTTCGCCCTCAAAGTACTTTTCCATAAGCTCTTCGTCCATTTCAACAATAGACTCAATCATAGCGGTACGGTACTTTTCGGCTAATTCCTTCATTTCTTCGGGAATTTCTTCTCTTCTTACATCTTTACCGAGGTCATCATAATAAATCTCGGCATCGTTGTTTAATAAGTCAACGATTCCTCTGAATGTGTCCTCAGAGCCGATAGGCAACTGAATCGGAACAGCATTACAGTTGAATCTTTCTTTTATCATATCTAAAACATGATAGAAGTCAGCACCCATAATGTCCATTTTGTTAACGAAAATCATACGGGGTACTTTGTATTCGTCAGCCTGATGCCAAACGGTTTCAGACTGTGGTTCAACACCGCCCTTTGCACAAAGAACGGTTACGGAACCGTCAAGTACACGAAGAGAACGCTGAACCTCAACAGTAAAGTCAACGTGTCCCGGGGTGTCGATAATATTGATACGATGGTCTTTCCAGAAACAGGTGGTAGCAGCGGAGGTAATTGTAATACCTCTTTCTTTTTCCTGCTCCATCCAGTCCATAGTTGCAGCACCGTCGTGAGTTTCACCTAACTTACGGTTTACACCGGTATAGAAAAGGATACGCTCAGTTGTAGTGGTCTTACCTGCGTCAATGTGAGCCATAATACCAATATTTCTTGTCATTTCAAGAGATACTTTTCTCGGCATATTTTTCCTCCATTCGCCTAAAAGAATTCAGGCGGTCATTAACAACAGACTACCATCTGTAATGAGCAAAAGCCTTGTTTGCTTCTGCTGTTCTGTGCATTTCTTCGCGTCTTTTAACAGCATTACCTAAGCCGTTTGTAGCATCAACAATTTCGTTTGCAAGACGCTCTTTCATTGTGCGTTCATTACGCTGACGGCTAAACATTGTGAGCCAACGCAAAGCCAAAGTTTGTTTTCTTTCAGGACGAACCTCAAAAGGTACTTGGTAAGTAGCACCGCCCTTGCGGACAGCCTTACATTCGAGCTGCGGCATAATGTTTTCCATAGCAGCATCGAAAACTTCAAGAGGATCCTTTCCTGTTTTTTCACTAATGATGTCGAAAGCACCATAAACTATCTTCTGTGCTACGCCTTTCTTACCGTCAAGCATAATGTTGTTGATAAGACGGGTAACCTTCTTTGAATTGTAGATAGGATCCGGCAATACATCACGTTTTGCAATAAAGCCTCTTCTTGGCACTTTACTTCCCTCCTTCATAATGATGATATCATAGGTACTCGAGTAATAATCCCCGTTGCACCAAACAAGGCTTTATACATTTATATATATAAGCCACTGCTTGATAACGCAGTAGAGATTTCTCAAATTAAAAATTACTTCGCACCTGCTTTTGGACGCTTAGCACCGTATTTAGAACGGGACTGCATTCTGTTTGCAACACCTTGGGTATCAAGGGTACCTCTTACAATGTGGTAACGCACACCGGGAAGGTCCTTAACACGACCGCCACGGATAAGAACTACACTGTGTTCCTGCAAATTGTGTCCGATTCCCGGAATATAAGCAGATACTTCGATTCCGTTAGAAAGACGAACTCTCGCAATTTTTCTGAGCGCAGAGTTAGGTTTCTTAGGTGTAGAGGTCTTTACAGCTGTGCAAACGCCGCGCTTCTGCGGAGAATCGTTGTCGGTAAGACTTCTCTTCATTGAGTTGTAACCCTTCAAAAGAGCAGGAGCCTTAGCCTTCTTCTCAATAGTCTCACGACCGCTGCGAACTAACTGGTTAAAGGTTGGCACTTCTACATTACTCCTTTCTTGTTAAATTGACGGCATAACGAACCGTGCCTGCGCACAATTCGGCATGCTCGCATATAATAGCACTATTTTCAAGGTTTGTCAATAGTTTTTTAACATTTGTCCCCTTTTAATAATAATATGTATAAGCGGACAGTAAAAAAGGCATAATATATGTCCGCTTTTAATAAATATAAGGGAGATAAATATGTTTGAAAGCATTTTAGATACAATAAAAGATTTAGATAACGATTCCGTGCTTACAATGGCATTTGTAAACCCTCAGCCGTTGGAGGACATTTATGAGCCTAACCGGGCTTTTAGAGAGGGAACGCTTTTTCCCAATATAAATAAACCGTTTTTTGGAGGAAAATAGAGTGGATATAAAATCACAGCTTGAAAGAAAGATTTGCGAGTACGATTTTGCTCTTGATGAGCTTTATTTGTTTTTGGACTCGCACCCCGATAACGAAAAGGCAATGTCGCTTGTAAAACGGTTCCGCCTTGCAAGAAAAACCGCAATAGAAGAATATGAGAAGAAATACGGAAAGTATTTTGTTACAACAAACGAAACACCCGACACTTCACCGTGGCAATGGACTCTCGGACCGTGGCCTTGGGAAATTGCCGACGAAAAAGGAGAATAGATATGTGGCAATACGAAAAAAAGCTTCAATATCCCGTGAGGATTAAAAATCCCAACCCGAAATATGCACAAATAATCATTTCGCAGTACGGCGGTCCCGACGGCGAGCTCGGCGCATCTATAAGATATTTGACACAACGGTACAGTATGCCTTATGATGATGTTAAGGGAATGCTTACCGATATAGGTACAGAAGAGCTCGGACATCTTGAAATGATTTGCGCTATGGTTTACCAGCTTACAAAAAATTTGTCTTATGAGGAAATCGTAAAATCCGGCTTTGATAAATATTTTGTTGACCATACGGCAGGAGTATATCCGATAGCCGCATCCTCGCTTCCTTGGAGAGCCGAATATATCGCCGCAAAGGGAGATATTATAGCCGACCTTCACGAAGATTTGGCCGCCGAGCAAAAAGCAAGAGTTACCTACGACAATTTACTTCGTTTAATAGATGACCCCGATATTTTAGAGCCACTTAGATTTTTGCGTGAGCGGGAAATTGTCCACTATCAGCGTTTCGGCGAAATGATGCGAAAAACAACCGACCGCTTAGACGATAAGAATTTCTATTACTGCAACCCATCGTTTGATAAAAACTGCAAGACTAAATTATGAATTAAGAATTAAGAATTAAGAATTATGAATTAAATTAAGAATTCAGAATTAAGAATTATGAATTGAATTAAGAATTTAGAATTAAGAATTATGAATTGAATTAAATTATGAATTTTTAATTATGATTTGAGAATTGAATTAAATTAAGAATTTTTAATTATGATTTGAGAATTGAATTAAATTAAAAATTATGAATGATAAATTGTAAAAAATAATGGGCGAACAATGTTCGCCCAATTCTTAATTCTTAATTCTTAATTCTTAATTCTGAATTTCCTACCCTTCCCCGAAAAAGTCCTTTGCTTTTTCGAAAAACGACTTGCGCTTTTTGTAGTTCTTGTCGCTTGTGGCATTATCAAAATCTTTAAGCTTTTGCTTTTGTTCTTTTGATAATTCCTTCGGCACCTCAACGGTAATTTTAACATACTGGTCGCCCTTACCTATATAATTAAGGCGCTGAATACCCTTGCCTCTTAGCTTAAACTCGTCGCCCGGCTGTGTGCCCTCGTGGATTTGGAATTTCACTTTGCCGTCAAGGGTAGGCACCGTAATCTCGGCACCGAGAGCCGCCTCGGTAAAGGTAATCGGAATTTCGCAGAACACATCAAATCCGTCACGCTCAAAAATCGGGTGCGGTCTTACATTGACGCTAACCCTAAGGTCGCCTGAGGGACCGCCGTTTACACCTGCATCTCCCCCGCCTCTAACCGACAAAATCTGTCCGTCATCAATACCTGCGGGTACCTCTATTTCCTTTTCGACAGTATGCCTTATTCTGCCCTTACCGGCACAAGTATGGCAAGGATTATCAATAATCTTACCACTGCCGTGGCAGTTATTACAAACGGTTTGGGTTTGAATTTGACCGAATGGGGTGCGCTGAACCGAGGCTACATGTCCCGAGCCATGACAAACAGGGCAGGATTTAGCCGAGCTACCCTTTTGGCAACCCGTACCGCCACAATCCGTACAGTTGTCGATTTTTGTAACCTTAACCTTTTTCTTACAGCCCTTTGCGGCTTCTTCAAACGAAAGGTTTAGTGCGGCCGAGGTGTCATTTCCCCGTCTTGGTGCATTCGGGTCGCGCTGTCGTCCGCCGCCGAATCCGCCGCCGAAGAAAGAGCCGAATATATCGCCTAAATCCCCGAAATCGCCGAATCCGCCGAAACCGCCGAAGCCACTTCCGCCGCCACCCGCACCGAAGTTAGGGTCCACACCTGCGTGGCCGAATTGGTCGTAACGGGCACGCTTTTCCTTATCGGACAAAACCTCGTACGCCTCGTTTACCTCTTTGAAATTCTTTTCCGCCTCTTTATCGCCCGGATGCAAATCGGGGTGATATTTTTTTGCGGCTTTTCTGTACGCTTTTTTAAGGTCGTCGTCGCCTACCGACTTATCGACACCTAAAACTTCATAATAATCTCTCTTGTCAGCCAAAATAGATTTCTCCTACAAATAAATATGTAAACGGCAATAGAGTGGCAACAGCCACCCTATTTAATATTCAATTACTGCTTGTTGTCGTCAACATCTGTAAAGTCGGCTTCGTAAACATTGTCGCCGTTGGCACCTGCACCTTGGTCTGCGTTAGGAGCGCCCTGTGCACCGCCGTTTGCGCCTTGTGCCTCCTGCGCCGCCTTATAAACCTTTTCGCTTATTGCGTAAAGCTCTTTTTGAAGCTCCTCTTGCTTTGCCTTAATAGCATCAATATCCTCGCCTTTAAGTGCCTCTTTAAGAGCATCCTTTGCGGTTTCAATCTTTGCCTTTTCATCAGCAGACAACTTATCGCCCAAATCGGTAATAGTCTTTTCGGTTTGATAAATCATCTGGTCGGCATTGTTTCTGACATCAACGGCCTCACGGCGCTTTTTGTCCTCGGCAGCATAGCTTTCGGCTTCCTTAACCGCCTTATCAATATCTTCCTTTGACATATTTGTATTAGAAGTAATGGTGATATTGTTTTCCTTGCCCGTACCTAAATCCTTTGCGGATACATGAACGATACCGTTGGCATCAATATCAAAGGTAACCTCAATTTGAGGAATACCGCGGGGAGCAGGAGCAATACCGTCAAGGTGGAACACGCCGAGAGTTTTGTTGTCCTTTGCAAATTCTCTTTCGCCCTGTAACACATGAACCTCAACCGAGGTCTGACCGTCAGCGGCGGTAGAGAAGATTTGGCTCTTTTTAGTAGGAATGGTAGTATTTCTTTCGATTACCTTTGTAGAAACACCGCCCATTGTTTCGATACCGAGGGATAGCGGTGTAACATCAAGAAGCAAAAGTCCCTTAACATCTCCGCCTAAAACACCGCCTTGCAACGAAGCGCCGATAGCAACACATTCGTCAGGGTTGATGCCCTTAAACGGCTCACTGCCCATAAAGTTTTTAACAGCCTCTTGAACGGCAGGAATTCTTGAAGAACCGCCTACCATTAAAACCTTACCGATTTCGCTCTTGTCAAGACCGGAGTCCGAAAGTGCTTGGCGAACGGGTCCCATAGTAGCCTCAACCAAATCAGCGGTAAGCTCATTGAATTTAGCACGGGTAAGGGTTGTTTCAAAGTGCTTAGGACCGGTAGAGTCAGCAGTAATAAAGGGGAGGTTAATGTCGGCAGTAGTCATACCCGAAAGGTCGATTTTTGCCTTTTCGGCAGCCTCTTTAACCCTTTGCATAGCCATCTTATCGTTTGATAGGTCGATACCCTGCTCTGCCTTAAAGGTAGAAACGATATAGTCCATAACTCTCTTATCAAAGTCGTCGCCGCCCAAACGGTTGTTACCTGCGGTAGCAAGAACTTCTTGAACGCCGTCGCCCATTTCGATAACCGATACATCGAATGTACCGCCGCCAAGGTCATAAACCATAACCTTTTGGTCGTCTTCCTTATCAATACTGTAAGCCAAAGCAGCGGCAGTCGGCTCGTTGATAATTCTCTTTACTTCAAGACCTGCGATTTTACCGGCATCCTTTGTAGCCTGACGCTGTGCATCCGTAAAGTAAGCCGGAACGGTAATAACCGCCTCGGAAACGGTTGTACCCAAATAGCTTTCGGCATCAGCCTTTAATTTCTGCAAAATAATAGCGGAAATTTCCTGCGGTGTGTATTGCTTGTCATCAATAGATACCTTATAATCCGTACCCATTTCTCTCTTGATAGAGCTAATTGTTCTTTCGGGGTTTGTGATAGCTTGGCGCTTTGCAACCTGACCTACCATTCTCTCTCCCGTCTTTGAAAAAGCAACAACAGACGGTGTTGTTCTTGAACCTTCTGCGTTTGCGATTACAACGGGCTCGCCACCCTCCATAACAGCAACGCAAGAGTTTGTAGTACCTAAATCAATACCGATAATTTTTCCCATAATAATTTCTCCTTATAATAAATGAAAATAATCTTTAATTTGCTACCTTTACCATAGCAGGTCTGATAACAGTATCCCCCAGCTTGTAGCCTTTTTGCAAAACCTCGGCAATTTCGTTCTCGCCGAAATTTTCATCCTCAATGTGCATAACGGCCTCGTGGAAGTTAGGGTCAAACGCATCGCCTATTTCGCCTATTGTCTCGATTTCCAAAGTGTCGGCAAGAGAATTAAACTGTTTTACTATCATCTCTATACCCTTAATGTAATCGGGACTGTCTTTGTCGGCACCGTTCGCACGGTCGATATTGTCAACAACAGGCAAAAGCTTTTTGATAAGCGAGGCCTTTGCGTATTCCGCAACACCCTGCTTTTCACGCTCGGTACGCTTTTTGAAGTTATCAAACTCCGCCGCCGTACGGGCAAGCAGGTCGGATTTGCTTTCAAGCTCGGCTTTAAGCTTTTCAATTTCACTTTTGACCTTTTCAAGCTCACTGTCCTTCTTTTGACATTTCTTCCTGTCGGTCTTTTGCGGGGCGCTTTCTTTTTTATCACAAGCCTTATCAACTTCCGATTCTTCGCCCTCACAAGCGGTTTTCTTTTCGTCAGCCAATTTTATACCTCCTCTTTGTAAAGGTAATTTTTTTCCATTGATTACTATTATATGCACTCTTTTTCAAAAGTCAAGAGATTTTTGAAAAAATTTTTTGACTTTCTCTGACCTTTAATTTTTAATAGCTGTTTTCAGTCCTGCTCATTAAGCATTTTTTCATATAAATCAAGGTCATATCCGGCATAGGCGTATTTTATTTTTTTCGGCGTGCGCGTATAATAGCGTCTATTATTCTTGTTTTCTATATATTCTTTATTGTTGTCGTTTTGGGTGCCGTTGTCTATGTCGTTTTGTATGACGCTCGGCGGCGGCGACCACGAATAAATCTCTTTATCCAAAAGGGTTATAACGGAAAATTTGTTTGTCGTTTTGACTGCTATTTTGTTTGCCCTTTTGAGTGCCTCTAATGAACATCTTAAACTTCTGATGCTTATACCGAGTTCACTGCTTGCCGAGTTAAGCCCGAAAATCAGTTCTCCTTTATTCAAATGGACAAGGACGTTCCCGACAAAAATATCCGACTCTTTATATGTTGCTTTGCATAAAAGCCATATATAAAATTTAAGTCGTTTTTCGTTCTTAAAAATATCGTCGTTTATTATTGCCTTATTTAATTTAACAAAAGAATACGGTTTCATTTTTACCTCCTTTTCTTAAATTTTGCAATAATAAAATGCGACAAGCGAGGACAAATAAATTAAGAATTAAGAATTGGGAATTGGGAATTCGGAATTGGGAATTAACGGGGATTTTTTGGCTCGCCGTAGGGCAGGGGCTTGCTCCTGCCGTTTAATGCGGAATTGAGAATTAGAATTAAGAATTCAGAATTTAGAATTAAGAATTAAGAATTAACGGAATTTTTTATTCGCCGTAGGGGACGATGCCCACATCGTCCCGCTTTCATTTTTTATTATAATATGTATATGATTCGGCATAATAACATACCTGTCAATACCGTTTGTTGATTTAATATATTTTTCTACAATTTCACCGTATTTTGTCGGGACGATGTGGGCATCGTCCCCTACGATATTGCATAATAATTTTTCTTTACTTTGAACAAGTTATATGTTACAATAGCCTTGCGACACAAGTTAATAGTTTTTACCTAAATCAATGGGTGTTATTTTTATCTTTTGGTAAAAATGCATGCTCTATTTTCGCATCCTTGGTTTAGGTCGAAACTTGTGTCGCAGCAATGAGAGTTATGCGTTTTTCGGTGTGTGTAACTTTTGTTGCACAC
>DCHX01000014.1 GCA_002315685.1 Ruminococcaceae bacterium UBA1741 | reverse complement strand
TGCTTGCGTATTATGCAGACGAAATCGTTAAAATCATACTGAAAATAGGAGGAACTCCGTATAAGTGGATACTGAATTCTTCCCTGCCACCGGTGGATTTCGGTGACTTCAACGGTGTGATGCTCACGATACTCGGCGTATGCTCAAGCGGCTCTGTTGTCCTGATAGCAACAATCATACGCAAAAAAGTTTATTCGATATAAAGAAGGCTCTGAAAAATACAGTCTTGGACTAACTAAATTTCAAGCATTGGCGAAAGAAGCAAAAGCGGTCTATAAAATTGACGGAGTAGCTTTGGTAAACTGTGAGATATTTGAAAAATTTTTAGAATCTTTTAGAGAAGAATAAAATTGTAATAATATCGCAGGGAAAAGCAGCACAAAAAGCATTGACTTTTTGTCTTACAATATGTATAATATGAATTGTGTTTGGAGGGTAACGTATGCCACGAACGGGACGACCGAGAAAGGAAAACGCAAAAAGAACATCCATTACAGTTCGTTTACCGGATTCGCTTCATAAAGTGTTAAATGAATATGCCGCCAAGCATAATATGTCAATGACAGAAGTCGCCTTGCAAAGTTTGGAAGAATTTTTATCCAAAAAGAAGTAAGTGCTGTGTTCCCTTTTTCAATATCATTGAAGGAGGTAATCAGTATGGCAAAGGCACGAAAAGATGAACGCGGCAGAGCACTGCGGAAAGGAGAAGTACAAAGAGCATCAGACAAACGGTATATGTATACATACACCGACCCGTTTGGTAGGCGTAAGTATATATATGCACAAGATTTGAACACGCTTAGAGAAAAGGAAAATCAACTGACAAAGGATCAACTGGATGGTTTAGATATCTATGTTGCGGGAAAAGCTACAATCAACGACACATTTGATCGCTATTTGTCAACGAAAGGCAAGTTGAGAGAGACTACCCGTAGCAATTATCTATATGTTTACGATCACTTTATCAGAAATACTTTTGGCAAAAAGAAAATTGCCGAGGTCAAATACTCGGATGTGCTTCAATTCTATTTGCATTTACTTAATGTAGATGATTTGGCTTTGGGAACATTGGATTCGGTACACACATTATTGCATCCGACATTTCAGTTGGCGGTTCGTGATGAAATCATTCGAAAAAATCCTTCAGACGGAGTGATAAAAGAATTGAGTAGTGCGTCCGATAAGGCACGGGGTATTCGACACGCTCTTTCTTTGGATGAGCAACATTCCTTTATGGATTATATTGCAAATCATCCTATATACTATCATTGGTGGTCGTTATTTGCTGTATTGCTTGGTACAGGCGGTCGAATCGGTGAAGTCTTGGGACTGACTTGGGACGACATTGATTTTGATAACCGCAGAATCAGTATTAACCATAGTGTTGTGTATTATCCGATAGGTAACTCCAGAAAGTCTACCTTGCATATTTCAAAACCGAAAACCGAAGCTGGTATTCGCATAATTCCTATGCTTGATGTTGTATATGATGCTTTACAAATGGTGCAGGAAGAACAGAAAGAAGACGGAACTTGCAATCCGGAACTTGATGGTATGAAAGGCTTTATATTTATCAATCGTTTCGGGGCGATACAGAATCCGCAATCAGTAAACCGTGCTATTAAGCGTATCATTTGCAGTTACAACTCGGAAGAGGTGTTAAATGCAAAAAAAGAACGGCGTGAACCGGTTATTCTTCCGGATTTTTCTTGTCACCATCTAAGGCATACTTTTTGCACAAGGCTCTGCGAAAATGAAACAAATTTAAAAGTGATCCAAGATATTATGGGACATCGAAACATTGAAACGACAATGGATATCTATGCGGAAGCAACGGATCAAAAAAAGCAGGAATCATTCAACAACTTATCAAAACTAAACATCTTTTGAAAAAAGGGTTCTTGATGTGGATTCTTGACAACAAAACTTCTACAACGACAATAATTTGACAACAATTTTTGCTTTTTCCCCGATTAAATACGAAGAAATACGAAATGTGGAAAAGCGAGCAAAAGTCCGGATTTAATTAAATATGAGTAAATATGAATTTCTTTTACCTTTATTCCCGACGATGAAACCGATTGAATAAATTTGTTGATTATATTACGGCAGAAGTAGGGGCGGCACATTGTGCGCCCGTCCCTGCCTTACGATATATTTCGGCAGGAGTAAACCCCTGCCATACGATTTGTGTAAAAATTTTACGGAGACGGTTATGATTCCGCCTCCGTTTTTATATCGTACAATATTTATCCTCCACCCATTTTGACGGATTGTTATCAATATATTCGCAAGCTCTTATATAATCTTTTTCATCACGAATAATGTGGTCGTAAAACGATGTCTGCCAAAGATTTTCACGAAAAATACTTTTGCATTTTCTTGCGGTAAGTGATTTATATGCACAAATAACATCAGACACCGTAGGGCAGGGGCTTGCTCCTGCCGTATGTTTTAATTTTAATATCAAATGAATATGATTAGGCATAATAACATATTTTTTGATGTTTACATTATTATATCTTTTTTCTAAATCAAGCAATTCTTCTTTTGCAATAATTCCGATTTTTGTTAATTTTATTACGGCAGAAGTAGGGGCGGCACATTGTGCGCCCGTCCCTGCCTTACGATATATTTCGGCAGGAGTAAACCCCTGCCCTACGATATATTAAATAATACGCTTTGACGAGAGTATTTTCCAAATTGCCCTACGATTCGTGTGAAAATTTATCCCGCACCTAAATTTAGGTGCGGGAGTTTACTTATTTACCTATTATAATTTTTCAACTAATTCCTTTAAGTATTCCTTAAACTCGGAGCCGATTTCTTTATGGTTTAGGGCTACCTCGACATTTGCTTTGAGAATTCCTAATTTATTACCCATATCATATCTTTTTCCGTCAAAGTCTATTCCCATCATATTACCGCATTTAGCCATAGTTTTCATAGCATCGGTAAGTTGTAATTCGTTACCGGCACCAAGCGGTGTGTGTTCAAGAATTTCAAAAATATCGCTTGTAAGTACACATCTGCCAAGCACCGAATAATTAGAAAACTTTTCTTCCAATTTCGGTTTTTCAATCATATCGGTTACTTTGAAAATCTTGTCGGTAATATTTTGAATTTTAAGAGAACTATATTTTACAATCAACTCATCGGAAACGGGCTTAATACCCACAACGCATTTACCGTAGTTTTCGTAAACATCGCAAAGCTGTTTAATAGCGGGTGTTTCGCCCACGATTACATCATCGCCGTAAAGCACCGCAAACGGCTCATCGCCGACAAATTCCTTTGCACGGAGAACGGCATCGCCCAAGCCTTTTGTTTCTTTTTGGCGAATATAATAGATATTAGCTAAATTTGCGGTTTCCTTTAAGGTGTTAAGAACCTCGGTATTTCCACGCTTTTCAAGCATATTTTCAAGCTCAATAGAATGGTCAAAGTGGTCCTCAATTACGCCCTTTCCCCTATTTGTAATGATAAGAATATCGGTAATTCCCGCCCTAACAGCCTCTTCCACAATATACTGAATTGCAGGTTTATCAACAATAGGCAGCATTTCCTTCGGCAATGCCTTTGATGCAGGAAGAACTCTCGTTCCGAGTCCCGCAGCGGGAATAATAGCTTTTCTTATTCTCATAAAATCTCTCCTTAAAAAAGATTTGTTAGGTTTACAATAATTCCGGGTAAATACTGAGTAGCCATAATGCCGATTAAAAGTCCGATAAAGCTTACGCCGCCGAGCTTTCTGAAATCGTATTCCTTATCTTCGCTGTATGTTTTAATGTCTTTTATAGTCTTAATAGCGTGATTTCGGTAAAACCAGTCGCCGAAAACGCCGAAAACAATCATAAGTGCAAGTTGTATTACAAACCCAACGGTAGCCACCACAAGTGCCACCTTATCATAACTCGGTGTGTTTTCGGTAAGATACCTGAAAAGCTCTCCCCTATTAGTCATAACATCATTTGGAATAACATTCATAAGAGAATTTGCAAGAGGATAAACAAGCATAGAAGATGCCACCTGCAAAGCGGTAATAAGGGCACCTAATTTATAAATTTTTCTTGACAAAAGCCAAGCACTCGGACATATAAAAGCCAATAAATTAAAGGACGCCTTTTGTCCCGTTTTCATTCTTGCGAATTTAGGGATATAACGGTAAGTATTGGATAAAACGAATTTTTTTGCCTCGTCAGCCGTAACATTCTCGCCTATATCATAGTTTTCGGGAACACCGCCTAAAAAGTCAAAGCTCACAAAGCCGCCGCCCATTTTTGAAGTGTTAGGGGTATGGCAATTCGGACACGCCTTTTCTTCGAAACCGTAGGATTGTCCGCACATACCGCATTTCACTTCGTTTTCCGACTGCCCATTATTTTCCTTTGTTTCGTTTTCCGGCTTTTCTTCGGTTTTTTCTTGCTTTATCAAGTCGTATTGCTTATCGGTTCCGTGTGTTTCCTCTAACGCACAATGACCTAAACTGTTGTAACAGCTTTTATGATGCGGAGCACCGCAAACCGGGCAAAATACAACATCATCTTCGGGGAATAAATAAGCGTGGCAACATTCACACTTTTTGCCTTCAATGCTAAAACTCATAAAAATGAACCTCTGTAATCATCTAATTTTTCAAAAATACTATCAAAATATTCGTCGCCGTAATTATGATAATCTCCGTTTGCTATCATTTCTTCAAGCTCGGATTTTTTAACCCACTTAACACAGTCAACCTCGCTTTTTTGCAAAACAAGCTTATCCGCAGGTGTATCAACGGTAGTTATCCAAACATCAAGAAAAGAATTTTTACGCTTAATTCTTAAAAGCTTAAAAAGCGTTTCTTTGTTTGCGCTTATTCCAAGCTCCTCAAAAAGCTCTCGCTTTGCGGCAACAAAGGAGGTTTCCCCCGATATTGCGGCACCGCCGGTTGCCGCCCACTCGCCCGGCATAAGCTTTTTATTTTCCGAACGGCGTTGTATTAAAATTTTTCCGTCACTTGAAATAACCCAAATATGAACAACAAGGTGGTACTCACCCGAGCCTAACGATTTCTTTCCCCTTATCATAACCCTGCCGGTAGGTTTTCCGAAAGAGTTAAGAATATCCCATTTTTCAACACTCATCGAGCTTTTTCACAACCTCGCCTTGCTTTTTATAAATGCTGTTTTCCGGGATATATCCTCTAACCATTGAAAGCGGATAAACATTGGTATTCTTACCGATAACCGTACCGGGATTCAAAACACTTCCGCAACCGATTTCAACGAAATCGCCTAAAAATGCGCCGATTTTTTTAATACCCGTTTTTATTACCTCGTTGCCCACCTTAATGCTTACAGGGGTTTTGTCCGACTTAACATTAGAGGTAATTGAACCCGCACCCATATGCGAACGGTAGCCTAAAACCGAATCGCCGACATAATTATAATGAGGCACTTGAACATTATCGAAAATAACAACATTTTTAAGCTCGGTAGAATTGCCGATAACACAATTATCTCCGATAAAAGCACTACCTCTTATAAAGGCGCAGTGTCTTACCTCGGTATTTTCGCCTATTATACACGGTCCCGTAATAGAAGCCGTAGGCGCAACAGTAGCACTCTTTGCCACAAAAACGCCGTCTTTTACCTCGTCATAAAGATTTTTGTCAAGCGTTTTTGAATACTCAACAATAAAGTCGGAAATGTGCGGCAACACTTCAAAAGGATATTCAAATCTGTTAAAAAGCGGTGCGGATTTTGTGTATTCAAGAGAATAAAGATTTTTTATCTTAATTTCTTCCATTTTTATCTCCTCAAAATAATACAAGTTTATACACTTACTCGATTGTATTATACCAGATATTTATTTAATTTTCAACTTTTTATATCTAATTTTCAACTTTTTATATTTTTCTATTGTAAAAAAAGTTATTTTATATTATAATATATCTTGTTAATTGTATATTGAGTCGTGCGAATGGGCGGGTCCCGTGCGGCGGGAGGCTGTGAACCATGTCAGGCGGGGAACCGAGCAGCATTAAGCAGTTTGTCCCGTGCGTGCGGTAAATCGGCTCATTCGTGCGACTCAGTATACGATTTTTATTTTGTATTACGAGGTGAGAATGTTGTCTTATCAAGCACTTTACAGAAAGTACCGCCCTCAAACATTTTCCGATGTTTACGGTCAAGACCATATTACCAAAACTCTTAAATCCGAGCTTGCTTCGAAAAAGACGGTTCACGCCTATCTTTTCACGGGTACAAGAGGTACGGGCAAAACCACCTGTGCTAAAATTCTTGCAAAGGCTATTAACTGTCTAAACAGTATTGACGGCGACCCTTGTTGCGAGTGCGAAATGTGTAAAGCAATAGCAAACAACGAAGTAACCGATATTTGCGAAATAGATGCCGCTTCAAACAACGGTGTTGATGACATAAGAACTCTTCGTGAGCAGGTTAATTTCTCCCCCGCTTCTGCAAAATACCGGGTTTATATTATAGACGAGGTGCATATGCTTTCTTCGAGTGCCTTTAACGCACTGCTTAAAACATTAGAAGAACCGCCCGAGCATGTTGTTTTTATTCTTGCCACAACCGAAGTGCACAAGCTCCCTGCTACTATTCTATCCCGTTGTCAAAGATTTGATTTCAAGCGAATCGACCCTGATGTTATCGGGGACAGAATAAGATATATCGCCGACAAAGAGGGCTTTACCGTTACTGATGATGCCGCCGCGCTCATAGCCTCTACCGCTGACGGCGGTATGCGTGATGCGCTTTCCGTTCTTGACCTTTGCGCCTCGGTTTCAAAGGAGATTACCGAGGATACCGTCGTTAAGGTTTGCGCTATGGCAGGAAACGAATATTTGTTAAACCTTGCCGACTATATAAAGGCCCGTGATTGCGAAAGTGCTTTGCTTTTGCTTAATGAACTGCATAATTCTTCGGTCGATATGTTAAGACTTTTGTCCGAGCTTACGCATCACTACCGTGATTTAATGATTGCAAAAACCGTAAAGGATAAACAACTGCCGATAGTTTGCTCTACCAAAAAGTTAGCGCTTATAAAGGAGCAAGCCGAAAAATACGATATAAGAGAAATACTTTCTATTCTTGAAGTGTTGCAAAATGCCGCCGTTAAAATGCAAGGCGGAAATCACCGTACCGAGATGGAAATGACAATAATAAGGCTTTGCAAACCACAGCTTGCTAACGATTATTCTTCTCTCGAATTAAGAATTTCGGCGTTGGAATCGAGTACAGCTTCGGTAAATATTATTCAAAAGCCGAAGGCAAAAGCACCGGAAAAGCCGACTGTAACAGAAGAAAAAATGCCCGAGCCCGAAGAAATACCTATTCCGGAAGAGGAATATATACCAAAAGAAGAACCTAATTTCGAGCCTTATGAAACATCCTCAAATGCGGAGGACGGCGAGGTTCATAAATGGGATGATATTTTATGTATCCTTCGCAAAAATTCGCCTATTATTGCGGGAGTTTTGCAAGGCTCAAAGGCATATATCGAGGGCGATAGATTGCTGATAGATGCAAAGAACGAGCAATTCCGTTCGCTTATAAATTCAAACAATACAACCTATCGTGAATCAATAAGAAAAGCGGCTGCCGAGGTTTTGGGCAAAACCTACAAGTTAGGTCCCTACAACAAAAAATCGGAAGAAACGGCCGAATACGACCCGTTAAACGATTTCGAGAAAAAACTCGAATTTCTACAAAAATAAGGAGATTTTTTATGAAAGTAAGAATACCCAATTCCGGCGGTCCCGGTAATATGAATCAGATGCTTAAACAAGCACAAAAAATGCAAGAGGATATGGCAACACTTCAAGAGGACCTTGAAGCCCGTGAATATACCGCAACCTCCGGTGGCGGTGCCGTTACCGTTACCGTTGACGGAAAACATCTTATAAAATCAATAAAGATTAACCCCGATATTGTTGACAGCGATGATGTAGAAATGCTTGAAGACCTTGTTACCGTTGCCGTAAACGAGGCCATCGGAAACGCTTCAAAGACAGCGGAAGAAGAAATGGGTGCTATTACGGGCGGTCTTAATCTTCCCGGCGGTTTATTCTGATGAATTATAATATTGTACCTCTTAACGAGCTTATAAACCAATTTTCCCGTTTGCCCGGTGTCGGCAAAAAGACTGCTCAAAGACTTGCTTTTTCGATACTTGAACAGCCGAACGAGTTTGCAAAGCAATTTGCCAATGCGCTTATTGATGCGAGGGAGAAAATCCATTTTTGCAAGACCTGTCAAGCACTTACCGATTTAGAGGTTTGTCAGATTTGCGATAATCCTCAGCGGGACCATTCGGTAGTTTGCGTTGTGGAGGACCCGAAGGATGTTATGGCAATCGAGCGTACCCGTGAATATAACGGCGTTTACCATGTGCTTCACGGTGTTATCTCCCCTCTTGACGGCGTTACTCCCGATAAGCTTAAAATAAAAGAGCTTATGGCAAGACTGTCCTCAGGCGAAATAAACGAGCTTATTATGGCTACTAATCCTACCGTTGAGGGCGAGGCAACCGCAAGTTATATTTCCCGTCTTGTCAAGCCAATGGGAATTAAAGTAACAAGGCTTGCCTACGGTATTCCTGTTGGCGGAGACCTTGAATATGCCGACGAGTTTACCTTGGCTCGTTCTTTGGAAGGAAGAAACGAAATATAATGGAACAAAAGAAAATCGACAGAATAAACGAACTTGCAAGAAAGCAAAAAAGCGAGGGCTTGACCGAAGAAGAAAAAGCCGAACAACATATTTTAAGGCGAGAATATATAGAAAGCTTTAAGCAAAGTCTTGTGTCCCAGCTTGATACCATTTATATTGTTGACGAAAAGGGCAACAAGAAAAAGTTAGTTCAGTGATATGTTAAAAGCACCCGCAACAAAAATGTTGCAGGTGCTTTTTTATTCGTCAATATTTCTTAAAAATTCATTAAGCGGTTTTTCATAGTCGCATTTATACGATTTTAAGGAAAGATATTCTTCGCATTTTTTACCGGTCAAATTATCAAGACTTATTATCTTATCCTCATAACTCAAATCAGCCATATGGTCGATAATATAATAAATATCGCCGCCGAATTTTCCCTTGTTATCAAGCAAAAATCTTCTAATCATCGGGTTAATTTTTTCGCACCAAACAGGAGCCACAATAAACACCTTTTCGTAATCTTCAAGCGAACGTTCGGCAGTATAAGGCAAAATTTCGGGAAGCTTTCTTTTAAGTCCCGCAACGGCGGCCGCAATATAGCCCCATATACCCTTATAATCCTTACCGTCGGAAATTTCCAAAAGCTCGGCATTATATCTTTTTGCCACAATATCGGCGATATTTTTTGAAATACCCGTTCTTGTAGTATAAACGCAAAGTACCATACTTTTCTCCTGATTATTTTAGCTTGTATTTCTTTTTGCCGTTTATGTAAGAAAGACAGTAGCTTTCAGCAAAAAGACAGTAAGTATCAACCGCAACGGTCAAAAATTGAAGCGGAGCGTTAACCGCAATCATAAGTCTTACCGCATCGTTAGGAAGTCCCAACTGCACAAATAAAAGCGTTATTACCGAAACCGAAACACCGGGAACATTAGGAACCGCGGCGATAAGCAAAATTGATAAAACTATCGCCATTATAATCCAAACAACCGAAATTTCGACACCGTAGGTAGAAGCAAACGCCAATGACGAAAATACAAATACAAGGGTGCAGGCAGGTCTAAACACAACACTGCCGATATTAAACGCCAAGTTTGATTTGTCGTTTAAGGCATCAAGCTCGGTAAGTCCGTCAACGGCGGTAATCATAGAGGCACCGAAATTAGCGGACGAAAGCGAGACGAAGAATGACGGCATAGCGGCCTTAACAAACCTCTTAAACGAAACCTTCGTCTTAACGCAAACATAAACCGAGTAAAAAGCCAAAAGCAAAATCTGACCGCAAATGATAAATCCTACCGCTTTTCCCGCAACCGATAAGGTAGATAGGTTGCTTGTAATTATTAGCTCATAAACTTTAAGTCCCACATAAATGCTTATAAACTTGTTGAGAAAATCGTTCGTGTAAACCGAAACTAAATTACATTCGTCAAATACTCTTGTCAGGTTTTCTCCCTTTTGTCCCATATAAAGAAGCGAGAATCCGAACATAGCGCCTATTATCATAATATGTATCGAGTTAAAATCAATAAACGGCTTTACGATATTGCCGGGAATAAAATCTATAATAATATCATAAACCGATTTTGCGACAAATGACATATCTCCGCTGCCGCCGATTTTGTAAAACGGCAGTGTGAAAAGGGTTAAAATTACAACAAGTATAGTTGACATCGAGTAAAACTTTCGCATTATCTTTCCGCCGATTTTACCTACAACCGCCATATCGCCTATGTGAACAACACTTAAAACGATAGCAAAAAAGGTAAGCAAAACCGCCATAACGCAAAATAATTCCGCATAAGCATTTGAAAGCGGAGATACATAGTTATTAACAAATCCGTTAAGCGCCTTGGCAGAAAAACAAAACTTTGAAAGAAAGGCTAAAACAACCGAAACGATGGTTGCAACCACTATTTTAAGAACACCGCTTATTTTTGCTTTTTTGCGAACGGAAAATACGATTTCATTTTCAAGATTTCGGTATTTCCAGCTCGGCATACTGCCCTCAAACGCCGACATTACCGATTCTATCATAAATGCCATCGGGTTTTCTTCAAGTGTAAACGGGTCAAAGCTCGGCGTACGCAGACGAACTAAAAAGCGCGTTTGAGAAAAAACCCGGTAAATCTTAAAATAAAGCTCGGCTTCTTCCCCGAATCTTTTTTGGTATTTTATCAAAGCTTCCTCTAAAATAAGCCTTGCTCGCATTGTTTCCTTTTTTGTACATTCAAGCTCGGAATACATCTCGCCTATTTTAGCTGATAACATATCTATTGTTTCGTTAGATAATTTCAAAATTTCCACTTTATCACCCAAAAAAATCAAATATAACCGAATTATACCATAAAATCACAAAAAATAAAAGCATTAAATGGAAAAACAATATAAATCGGATTTCAACACCCAAAACCGCTTAATTCATATATTTTTCTTTATATTCCGGTGTATGTTCAATAAGACAAATACGAACACCGTTCGGGTCAAGAATAAATGCCTGTCGTCCCACAGATGTCGGAATAATCGGTGTAATGGCATTGCAACCGTGTTCTTTTAATTCTTCGAGTGTTTTGTCCAAATCATCAACATCGGTTCCGATGGAATAAAAACCCGTTTCAAACTGTTTGCCTTCAATCAGTTCCACACTGGCTCCATCACTGTTCATAATTGTTATTGACGCACCGTTTGGCAGGTCTATATGGTATCCTTCCTTGAATCCAAGCACATCCCTGTAAAATGTTACGGACTCTGCAAGATTGTTTACTATCAATGTTGAATACTGTACCTTAATCATATTACCGTAATCCTCCGAAATTCTATAAATTTTAATTTGACGATATTATTATAACATATATTAAAGAAAAAGAAAAGCCGACATTTCCGATAATAGAAAATGCCGACTTTTTTATGCCGGGCTAACCGCCACTTTTGACAAGCGAAAACCAAAATAGGCAGCGTTTCAATATTTTATACGATATGTTTTTTAACAAATTTCTGTAGAATTCTTCCGAAAAAATATGAAGCTACGGTAATAGCAACAATTATAAGCATGCATAAGCCGGTATTGATAGCCTTTGTTCCCCAAACACCGCAACCGCAAGTGATAAACATTATCCAACCGATAATAATCCATTGAATTGCATAATCGTAGCTGATACAAGATGAATATTTTACAATAAATATATTGAATTTTTCAAATCTTTCAAGCTTCAGTGTGCGATAAATAAACACAACGACTGACAAAAACAGAAGCGCCATCGACAGTTCACCAAGCATTACGATAATGTCAAGGTTGTTGCTATGCTCCACAACATTGTAGAAGTAAAAAGGATTTAAGCCCTTAATAATCGAATATGCAAAGAATCCTGCTGTACTGATAAGTGATGCAATGCCAACCCACTCGAAAATGTTCTTTTGGTTTATGTATGAGCCGAAGCAGTAACCGACGGCAATAAAAATAAACCATCTGAAAAGCGGAAAAATGGAGTCTTCATTTACATAAATAATATGGCCGAACAGCTCGTTTAAGTAAACATCACAGGATTCGGCAAGCTTCGCACCGACAATCGAATAGCAAGCTCGGTCAACAGTGAACAAAGCTACGGAGGCAATAAGAACATGAACGGGCTTGAATTTCAGCTTCTTAAACAGTGCAATAAGAATAAAACCAAATCCCGCAAGCGCAAATATATCGGAGTTTATCAGTCCGTAATTCATCCAAAACAGTATAGTAACACCCGTTTCGTTCGCAACGCCGGATATATACGTTCCGATAAGTCCGGGAAGAATATATCGAATAAGGTTAAATCCCACCTCAACAAAAAGGAGGATTACGCCTCTTTTCAGATAATCGGTAGGTGCGCTTTTACGGGTAAAAATCATATTCATACCCATAAAAATCATAAACAACGGAGCGCCGAAAACGGTAAAGAACAAATAAAACGGGGTTAATACCGACACCGCACGGTCGCTTAATATGTCCGACATTTGAGATTGATATCCCAAATATTCGTAAACGTGAGTCATCGGCAGTATCATAATAACTATTGCTCTTGCCAAATCAATTTCACACAGTCTTTTTTTCAAGTTATTACACCTCAAATTCATATTGGATAATAAAATTTGTTGTAACATTACAGCAAAAAGAATATTTTGTATAATTTCGTATTATTGCTGTGGCTCATAATAATCCAACGAGTGTATTATAACATGTTTTCATACAAAAGAAAAGCCGACATTTCCAAATTTCTCGAAAATGTCGACTTTTTAATGCTGNNTGTGATTATCGCTTAAAATAGCACAAACGCTAATCGGACAAAAAACAGTGGGTTTTGAGCTATTCTTAGCCCATTCTGTGCCAACCGTTCTTAAACGCTTGAAATAGCACATTTGATTTACCTCTGCAAGTCTTAGATATGTATTGGGGCAAAGCACTAATAATGCTTTGCCCCAAACCAAAAAAAGGAGTTTATGAAAAAACAAAATCTCAATTAATACTCTCGGTGATTTCAACCCCGCCTTTAAGATAAAGAGTAATTGTATCATTGTTATTCACTCGAATGGTATCAACCAATCTCCGAACAACCACATCATCATATTCCTCGAATACAAGTTCATGCTCATCAAGCCACTTAACGGCTCTTGCAATTTCTTCATTTAATTTAAAGTTATT
>DCHX01000036.1 GCA_002315685.1 Ruminococcaceae bacterium UBA1741 | reverse complement strand
GCATAAGTCTTGTAATAATAGGATAAACAAGACCGATAGCCGAAATAAGTATAGAAGCCGACATATCAAGATAGAAAAGTTTTTTATACGGTTTATAGTATTCAATAAATCTCTTTATCATTTATTTTCTCCCAAAAACAGTTTATTTTTGAAGTTCACCTTTAGAAGCGGCTTTAAGATAAGCGTTAATAAATCCGTCTAAATCACCGTCCATAACGGCGTTAATATTTCCCGATTCAAAGGAAGTTCTGTGGTCCTTAGCCATAGTGTAAGGCATAAATACATAGGACCTAATTTGCGAACCCCAAGCGATTTCCTTTTGAACACCCTTAATATCTTCGATTTTTTCAAGGTGTTCTCTCTCTTTAATTTCAAGAAGCTTAGATTTTAACATTTTCATAGCTTGGTCACGGTTTTGGAATTGGCTTCGCTCGTTTTGACAAGCAACCACAATTCCCGTAGGAATATGGGTAAGACGAACTGCCGAAGAGGTTTTGTTGATATGCTGACCACCCGCACCCGACGAACGGAAAACATCCATTTTAATATCCTCTTCACGAACTTCAATATCAATATCATCACTTATTTCCGGCATAACCTCAACAGACGCAAAGGAGGTATGTCTTCTTCCCGAGGCATCAAAGGGCGATACCCTTACAAGCCTATGAATACCCGATTCGCTTTTAAGATAACCGTAGGCATTTTCGCCCTCTATCAGCAAAACCGCACTTTTAAGACCTGCCTCGTCGCCGTCAAGAAAATCTACAACCTTAACCGAAAAATTATGGCGTTCAGCCCAACGGGTGTACATTCTTACAATCATACTAACCCAGTCCATAGCCTCGGTACCGCCGGCACCTGCGTGGAATGTTAAAATTGCATTGTTTTGGTCGTATTCTCCCGTAAGCAGAGTTTGAAGCCTAAACGAAGCTATTTCGCTTTCAAGCCTATCGACAGACTCGGTAATTTCCCCGACCAACGATAAATCCTCTTCCTCGTCGCCCATATCAATAAGCACCAAAAGGTCATCGTAATCGTTTTTCAGCTTATCATAGGTTTCAACCTTGTTTTTAAGCTTTCCCGTGTACTGAACTGTCTTTTGAGAATTTTCAAGGTCGTCCCAAAATCCCGGAGCCGCCGATTTAAGTTCAAGCTCCTCGATTTCTCTTTTAAGAGAATCGTAGCCGATAGCATCCTTTAAGTCCTTGATTTCCTGCTCGTTTGCAATAAGTCGTAATTTAAGTTGCTC
Source organism: Ruminococcaceae bacterium UBA1741 (assembly GCA_002315685.1). GTDB lineage: Bacteria > Bacillota > Clostridia > Oscillospirales > Acutalibacteraceae > UBA737. Next base: position 8,691 of record DCHX01000036.1, on the reverse strand, counting down.
AAATTCAAGCATATTTTTCCTCCGATTATTTAGTCAAAACAAAAGAATACCATTCTTCTTTTGTAAGTGTTTTTTCTATCTTAAAGCCGTGTTTTAACGCCTCGTTTTTGACCTCGTCGGCACGAAGGTCGATTATTCCCGAAACAATCAAGATGCCGTCATCGGTCATAAAATCTTTTACATTATCAAAAAGCCTTATAATAATATCGGCAATAATATTTGCGCACACGATATTATATCTTCCGCTTATCTTATCGGCAAGGTCGCCCTGCAAAAACTCGGCATTTTCGTACACATTGTTTCTTTCGGCGTTTTCCTTTGCGGTTTTAACCGACTGTTCGTCGATATCAACCCCGACAGCCGATTTAGCGCCGAGCAAAAGTCCCGCAATAGCCAAAATTCCGCTGCCCGTACCAATATCCAATATTTCGCTTTCGCCGGTTACCGTATCTTCAAGCACATTAAGGCAAAGCGAGGTTGTAGCGTGGGTACCCGTGCCGAATGCGGCACCCGGGTCAAGACTTATTACCTTTCTGTTTTCTTTGTTTTCGTATTTTTCCCAGCTCGGACAAACCGCAAGTTTCTTACCTACTTCAAACGCCTTAAAATACTTTTTCCAGTTTTCGTTCCAAAAGGTATCGTCAACCGTTTCACGATTAAGCACAAAATCTATCTTCGCTTCACGCATTCTCTCGTTTAGATAGGCAAGCTTTTCGGTAGCGTTATCATCTTCGGCTATATAAAGGTGGATAACCGATTTGTCCCTTTGCTTTTGCCTTAACTCCTCGTCAATCAGGTCAACATGAGCCACCTCAAAGGCACCCTGTTCTAAATCGGAATAGTCCTCAATGTAAATTCCGTAGGGCACCGCCATATTAGCAATAGCCGAGGCTATTTCGGTTTGTTCTGTCGGTACGGTGGCGGTAATTTCAGTCCAATTCATACTATCTCCTTAAAACGCTTTTATTATATCTTCCTTCGAGGCGTTAATAGTTCCGCTTATTACTCCGCCTCGACCTCCGCCTCTTGCGGAAAGCTCGGTTTTTATCTTTTCAAAAAGTGCGTTTGTTTCGTCCTCGTTTCCGCACATAACAAATAGGTACTCGTTATCGTTTTTATTTGTTAAGACGGTTTTTGTGTTGCCGTACTTTTTGTAAAGGCTGTCGGCAAGCTCTAAAATTTGTTTGTTATCAAAATTTTCCGCAAAAATCAGGTTTTCGTTTTCTTGTTTTGTTTCGGCAATAAGGGTTATCAAATTTCTTTTAAGCCCCGAAATTTCAAGCTTATATTCATTCGTTTTTTGTTCAAGCGCAAAAACCGCCTTTGCGGTTTCCTCGGGCTTTACCGATAAAAGATTTTGAATTTTCGTTATGTTGGAAAATTTATCGTTGTAGTCGAGTAGCGCATACCTTCCGCACTTCATTAAAATACGAATACCGCCCCGCATTTTTTCGGTTGATAAAAGCTTAATCATACCGATTTCGCCCGTTTTTTTGATATGAGGCGCACAACAAGCACATATATCGGTATCCTCAATTTCAACAAGCCTTATGTCGCCTTGAATTTCTTTCTTTTGCCGAAAGCTTATGCTTTTAAGCTCGTTTTCGGTAGGATAATAGGCCTTGACATTTTTGTTTTGCCATACAACCTCGTTTGCAAGAAGCTCGACTTCTTCAATTTGTTCACGGCTTAAAATCCCGTTAAAATCAAGTGTTACAAATTCTTCGTTAAGGTGAAAGCCGACATTTTCAAACCCGTAAAGCTTGTTTACGATTCCCGATACGATATGCTCGCCCGAATGGTTTTGCATAAAAGAAAACCTGCGCTCAAAATCAATTTTACAGTTTACGGTCTTTTTCTCCACACTCTCGTGCAAAAGGTGAACAATTTTTTCGTCTTTTATCCTAACATCAAGAACCTTTTTGCCGTCAACCGTTCCCGTGTCGCACGGCTGTCCACCCGCTTCGGGGAAAAAGGCGGTTTTATCAAGTATTACTTCGTATCCCTTTTCGGTTTTTGTTTGGGACAAAACGATAGCCGAAAATTCGGATATATAGGCATCGTTATCATAAAGTTTATCGGTTATCATTTTAGCTTCTCCGATATTTTTTGTGCCACTTTATAAATATCTCCTGCGCCCATTGTGATAATAATATCGCCCTCAGCAGCATAAGCTATCATTTTTTCGGTCAGTTCCTCATAATCGGCAACAACCTCGGCATTTTCGATTTTTTCTGCAATATCCTCGCTCGATACGCCGTATGTGTTTACCTCACGGGAGGCAACAATAGGGGTTAAAAACACCTTATCGGCGATTTTTAAGGCATCTATCATTCCCTCTTTAAGAAGCGCCACACGGGAATAAGTGTAGGGTTGAAAAACAGTAATAACCTTATTGTAGTTTAAGGATTTAGCACCGCTCAGCGTCGCCTTAATTTCGGTCGGATGGTGGGCATAATCGTCAACCACTGTAATACCGCCGAAGTTTCCGTATATTTCAAATCTTCTTCCTGCGCCCGAAAACTTATAAACCGCATCGGCAATACCCTGTGGAGAAACGCCCTCGTTTAAGCATACCGCAAAGGACACAAGACCGTTTAAGATATTGTGCTTACCCGGAATGTGCATATCAAGGTGTCCTATCTTTTCGCCGCGCTTAAAAACATCAAAGGAGTAACCGTATTTGCCCTTTTCGATATTATCGGCATAAAAATCGTTCGTCTTTTCAATACCGAAGGTAATTTTTTTAACATTTAGATTTTCGGTAGCCTTTTTGCACCTCTCGTCATCGCCGTTTATATACGCCGTGTTTGAAAGAGAAACAAATTTTCCAAACGAAAGCATAAGATTATCCATTGTGCCGAAGAAATCAAGGTGGTCATTATCTATATTAAGAAGCACCGATATATCGGGAGAAAATTCAAGAAAACTGTTTACAAACTCACAAGACTCGCAAACCAATGTTTCGCTTTTGCCGACAACCGAGGAGCTGCCCGATATAGGAAGCTTTCCGCCGATAACCGCAGTAGGTTCCATCTTGTTAAGTAAAAGAATTTGTGTTATCATAGATGTAACGGTAGTTTTGCCGTGGGTTCCGCAAACGCCGATTACATTATTATATTTTCTTGTAATTGCGCCTAAAAGCACCGAGCGTTCCATTTCGGGAATGCCGAGCCTTTTTGCCTCTAACCGTTCGACATTATCCTCCGGCACGGCGGCAGAAAAAGCGACAAGCTCGGCGTCCTTGATATTTTCCGCCGACTGTCCGCAATATACGGTGATTCCGAGCCCTTTAAGATAGTCGGTTTTTTCGGTTTCAACCTTATCCGAACCGCTGACAATAAAGCCTTTTTCGTTTAAGATTTCGGCAAGCGGACACATTCCGCTTCCGCCTATTCCTATCATATGAATTCGCTTAATTCCGTTAAGAAGCTTATCTGTTTCTCTGATTTCTTTCACAAAAACTACCCCTTATATATTTCTAAATAATTATTTTACCATATATTTATAAAAATTAAAACTATTTTATTACGAATCGGGTGAAAAAATGCAAAAAATTCCAAACGACGCCTTAAAAATAATTAAAATCCTTAAAACCCACGGATTTGAGGCATTTATTGTGGGCGGATGCGTAAGGGACTTATTACTCGGCAAAAGTCCTAACGATTACGACATTACCACAAATGCCCTCCCCGAACAAACGAAGGCTCTTTTTGAAAAAACCGTCGATACGGGCATTAAGCACGGTACGGTTACGGTAATTATCAACAACAAACCCTTTGAGGTTACAACCTACCGCACCGAAAGCGGTTATGACGATATGAGAAGACCTACAAGTGTAAGCTTTGTAACCGATATTAAGGAGGATTTGTCAAGGCGTGATTTTACAATAAATGCTATGGCGTATAACGAAGATTTTGGGCTTGTTGACTGCTTCGGCGGAAAAACCGATTTGGACAGGAAAATTCTTCGTGCCGTAGGCAACCCAAATGTTAGATTTTCAGAGGATGCCCTTAGAATTTTGCGACTTTTCCGTTTTGCTTCTACCCTTAATTTCAAGATAGAACGAAAGACAAAAAATTGCGCACTTTCACTTTGCGACAACCTAAAACACATAAGCGCCGAACGGGTTTCGGCAGAGCTTAAAAAGGCGGTTACGGGAGAAAATGTCAACGCCTTAAAACCGCTTATTAAAAAAGGCGGTCTTGCCTCTTTCGGCATAAAAAACTGCCCTGATTTATCGGTAATATCAAGCCTTCCCGACAGCGAGGATTTAAGGCTTTTTGCCCTCTTGAAGCTTTGTGAGTGCGATTTTTATACCGTTGTAAACAATTTTAAACTTTCTAACAAACAAAAGCGTTTTTTCAGTTCTTTGGAAAGTCTTATGTTTATAACCGAAAAAAGCAGCGACCCCCAAATTAAACTTGCGCTTTCTATTGCAAATAAGGACATTTTACTGTCCCTTTGCGATTACAAAAGTGCCGTTCAAAAGAAAAGCTATGATAACATAAAGCAAAAATGCGAAAGGATAATAAAATCTGCCGAGCCTTATAAAATATCGCACCTTAAAATAAAGGGCGAAGACCTCCTTTTGCTCGGTCTTAAAGGCGACGAAATCGGAAACACACTTAATTTGCTTTGCGAAAAGGTGCGGGAAAACCCTATTCTTAATCAAAAAGAAGCCCTCTTAAAACTTATAAATAAAAGTAACTAAGATTGTTTTGCGCCATAAAATGTAGTAAGTTGCATTGTGGCGCTTAACATTTTTTATTTTCGGGTGTAAATATGGAGAAAATTTTAATGTTAGGCGGAGATACGAGAAGTATCACCGCCTTTAATATTCTTAAAAATTACGGATATGATGTTTCCTCGAACGGACTTTTTGAAAACGATAACGGAAAAGTCGAAAACGCCGATATTGTTCTTTTGCCCGTTCCTTCTACAAAAGATAATGTTTGTGTTTTTTGTCCGAGAACGAGTAAAACCATCTATCTTGATGAGTTAAAGGAAAAGGCTGAAAACAAGTATATTATTTCGGGCGGTTATGAGTTTTCGGGGCTTGATTATACCGATATTTTGTCGCTTGACAGTTATGCCTATCTAAATGCCGTTCCTACTGCCGAGGGGGCTGTTTCGTTTGCTATTGAGCATACGCCCTTTACCCTTTGGAAATCAAATATTCTTATAATCGGCTTTGGCAGAGTGGGTAAGGTTTTGGCGACAAGACTTAAAAATTTCGGCTGTAACCTAACCGTCAGCGCAAGAAAACAAGCCGATTTTGCAATTCTTGACACGCAGGGTATCGAATATATAGATACAAGTCTTGTAACAAACTCTGTTCCCCGTTTCGATATAATTTATAATACTATCGACATTCCGCTCTTTGAAAATCCCGAATTGTTAAAAGATAAGCTTTTGATAGATTTGTCCTCAAAGGGCTGTATAGACTTTGAAAAGGCGAAGCTTAAAGGCATTCGTGCATATAAGCTTTCGGGAATCCCCGCGAAATATTCGCCCGAAACGGCAGGCAAAATTTACGCCGACACCGTAATTCAACTTATCAAAAACAGATAAAGGAGAAAAATATGGAGGCAATTACATTAGGATATGCCTTTTGCGGTTCTTTTTGCACAATAAAAAAGTCGCTTGACGCACTGAAAGAGCTTGCAAAGTTTGATATAAAAATTAAGCCGATTATGTCCGATATAGTTTATAATAACGACAGTCGGTTTATGAAAAGGGATGACCTTATTAAAGAAGTCGAAGAAATATGCGGCGAAGAAATAGTACACACAATCCACCAAGCCGAGCCGATAGGCCCTAAAAATTTGCTTGATATATTAGTGGTTGCGCCCTGCACGGGAAACACAATAGCAAAAACGGCTCTCGGCATTACCGACACCCCCGTTACAATGGCGGTAAAGGCACACCTGAGAAACGAAAAGCCGGTGGTTTTGGGAATCGCCACAAACGATGCCTTGGGAGCAAGTTCAAAGAACATAGGACTTCTCCACAACACTAAAAACATTTTCTTCGTGCCCTATAAGCAGGATGACCCGTTCTCAAAGCACACCTCTCTCGTTTGCGACTTTTCGCTTATACCGAAAACGGTAGAATACGCCTTAAAAAGAGAACAAATCGAACCTGTGATATTATGAAAATATCCACCCAAAATTTGGGTGGATATAATTTTTATATCAGCTTTTCCATTCGCTCATTATAAAGCTTTTTGTTGTTTTCAAAGAGGTTATTGCCCTTTGTGTCGATTGAAACAACTAACGGGCCGAACTCCTTAACCCTCATTATCCAAAGCGCCTCGGGCATACCGAAATCCCGCCATTCGCAATTAGTAATTTCCTCAACCTCTTTTGCCGCTACTACGGCACAACCGCCCGGGTATGCACAGTGAATTGCGCCGAAGGTTTTGCAGGCATTTGCGGTTTTATCCATCATTCCGCCCTTGCCGATAATAAGGCGCACTCCCGTTTTTTCGATAAAATCGGCCTCAACCGACTCCATACGCCGACTTGTTGTAGGACCTATCGAAACCATATACTCCTTGCCCGACTCGTCCTTTGCCACAATAGGCCCCGCATGGAAAATCGCGCCCTCTTTAAGCTCAATGTGTTTAGGCATCACGCCATCGTTTACAACTCTTGCGTGTCCCGCATCTCTGCAAGTTGCAAGCATACCCGTAAGATAAACCGTGTCCCCGATTTTAAGGTCTTTTATTTGGTCATACGATATCGGAGTAGTAAGTATCTTTTTCATTACTTTTTACCCTCCAAACTCTTTTTATGCGACAAAAGCTCATACGATAAATCGCCGTGTATTATCATATCGCCTTTCCTTGTTGCCCAACAGCCCGTGGTAATACCTATGCCGAGGGTTGCAGGATGATGTCCCGCACACTCAATATTTACGCCGAGCACAGTGTTGCTTCCACCAAAGCCCAACGGCGCTATTCCAAGCGAGTTAAGACCGTCTTCAAGCTCTTTTTCAAGCTTTGCCGCTTTTTCGTTTTCGTTTCTTGTTCCAAGAGGGCGAAGAAGTGCTTTTTTAGAAAGCATAGCCGAGGTTGCGGCGCAGGTGCCGAGTCCCACACCCACAAAGAGCGGAGGACATGCGTTTACTCCCCATTCGGCAACGGTTTTATAAACATATTCCTTTATACCGTCTATACCTTGTAACGGCATTAAAACCTGACTTCTGCCCGGAAGTGAGCAACCGCCACCCGCCATATACATTCTAACCCTTAAATCAGCGCTGTTCGGTATAAGCTCGTACTCGATATACGGAGCATCAAAGCCCACATTGTCGCCGGTGTTATGTTCGCCTAACGGCTCTACAACATTAGGGCGAAGCGGTGTGGTAAGTGTAGCCTTCCTCGCACCCTCTATTATTACTTCCTTTATTTCGTTAAGGTAAGGAAAGTCGGTTCCCACCTCTAAAAAATATTGCAAAACTCCCGTATCTTGACAAATCGGTCTATGTAATTCTTTCGCAAGTTTAACATTCTCTAAAATGCACCCGTACATTGTTTTTGCATTCTCTTCCTTTTCATCTTTGGCAAGCTCGAAAAGTCTTGCCTCGACATCGTCCGAAAGATAAATTCCAACCGTTGCGGTAAAATCGGAAATAATGTCAATAAACCTTTGTTTAGCAGAACTATCCATTGGTTTTCTCCTTTACACTTAATGCTTTAATTTTATTACATTTAGCATAAAATGTCTATCTTTTTTTGCAAAACAAAAAGGCGGAAACCGCCTCTTTGTGCCGTATGTTATTAAGTAAAACCCCACTTAACAGATACGCTCTTTATTGTATTCTTTGTTTCATAAGACCGTGCTTGTTGCAGTAAACATACAAATATCCGTCCCCGTAAAGCTTAATTCTTGTTTCGGCATTACCCTCGGGATAAAATTTAATAAGCTTTATTCTGTCGTCGGTAAGATAAGCTAAAAACGAAATATAATGAGTTTTTGTCATCTCGTGGTTAATTTTTATAAATCTTTCGTCATCAACCGTTTCTATTGTTATTTCGTGGGCTTTGTCGGTTGCCTCAGGTTCAAGCGGCGGCAAATTTATTCCGCAACACGAAATTACCGTGTCGCCAAGCGCAGTCAAAACATTACCGCAAATCGGGCATACAAAAAATTTTGTTCTTTTAATATTCGCCGAACGGTTTTTGTTGGTAATTTGTTCGCCCGAAATAAGCTCGGCAACCGATACGGAAAGCGCATTCGCAAGAGGCTCAATAAGTGTAATGTCGGGGAGTCCCTTTGAGGTTTCCCACTTTGATATTGCCTTATCGGTAACGCCTATTTTTTGCGCCAGCTCACTTTGAGTAATTCCGTTTTTCTCTCTTATATCTTTAATAATTTGTCCTGTAACATAAGCATTCATTTTAGCCACCTCTGTAATCAGTTTACAATTTGGCAATGAAAATGTCAACCTACGGAAAGTAGGGGACTGTGCTTTCGTTATAAAATAAAAAAACACCGCAAAAAAGCGGTGTAATCAACATTTTCTCGCACCCAAAAAACTGAACAAAGGGGAATGCAAAGGATCGAAATAATAGGTCAAGCCCTCGGTCTATTAGTACAACCTAGCACACGTGTCGCCACGCTTACACTTGTTGCCTATCAATCCGGTAGTCTACCGGAGACCTTACTAGCTTATGCTATGGGA
>DCHX01000035.1 GCA_002315685.1 Ruminococcaceae bacterium UBA1741 | reverse complement strand
CAGGTGGTTTTCGTTATACAAAAATCCGAGAATCACAAATTTAGTGATTCTCGGATTTTTAATATATAATTCTAATAAGTATAAGTCGGAACTAATTTTCTAACCAAAGAACGAATATCGGAATTATCGTCTTTCATTTTTTTGTTTAATTCATCTAATGTTTCTAAAAACAGTTTTTCATCAAAATCAATAGGTTTACCGATGTGAATTAAACTGTTTTCAGTTCGTTTTAATCCTTCTTCGCTCAATAGTTTTTCTTCATACATCTTTTCGCCGGGACGAAGACCGATAAATTCTATTTTTATGTCGGTATAAGGGGTCAGACCGGAAAGTCTGATAAGATTTTCGGCAAGATCAATAATCTTAACCGGCTCGCCCATATCAAGAACAAAAATCTCTCCGCCCTTTGCCGTTGCACCTGCCTGCAAAACAAGAGAAACAGCTTCGGGAATAGTCATAAAATATCTGATAATGTTAGGGTCGGTAACGGTTACAGGTCCACCCTCCGCAATTTGCTTTTTGAAAAGCGGAATAACCGAGCCGTTACTTCCGAGAACATTACCGAATCTAACCGCGGCAAATTCGGTTTTCGAATGTGAAGCGAAATTTTGAATAATCATTTCGCATATTCTCTTACTTGCTCCCATAATGTTTGTAGGATTAACCGCTTTATCGGTTGATATAAGAATAAAACGCTCAACGCCGTATTTATCAGCGCAATTTGCAACATTGTATGTACCGAAAACATTATTTTTAATAGACTCATTAGGACTGTCTTCCATTAAAGGTACATGCTTATGTGCCGCAGCATGAAATACTAATTGAGGTCTGTATTTATCAAAAACCGATTGAAGTCTATCTACATCACGAACAGAACCGATTAAAACGGTGAAATTAAGATTTGGGTATTTTTTTGATAATTCATTTTGAATATCATAAGCATTGTTTTCGTAAATATCAAAAATAATAAGCTGTTTTGGACCGTGTAGAGCGATTTGTCGGCAAAGCTCACTTCCGATAGAACCACCGCCACCTGTAACCATTATAGTTTTGTTATTAACATAATTTAAGACCGAGTCAACATGAATATTTATAGGGTCCCTACCTAATAAATCTTCAATTTGTATCTCACGAAGATTAGAAACATTAACATTTACATCATATTGTTCATTTGATAAAAGCTGATAAAATGAAGGAATTACTTTAATAGCGCAACCTGTTTTTTGACATAAATTAAGTATTGTCGATTTCTTTGCCGAAGTACAAGTAGGAATTGCGAAAACAATAACATCAATATCATATTTTTTTGCAGCCGAAATAATATCTTCCGTACCGCCGACAATAGTTACACCGTTAATTGAAAAACCTCTTTTATATATATCATCGTCAATAATACATTTAATATTGCAAACGGACTTTTTTGAATTTTTCTTTATATCGTTAATAATAAGGGTACCGGCAGAGCCACCGCCGATAACCATAATATTACCTTTAAGAAAACTACCGTCATTCTCACTCTTTTTTCCGTAATTATATATAAAATATCGGGACACAATTAAAAGCAAAAATGTAGTTAAGGCAATTAAAAGACAAACATCAAAGTTTATAGGTAGATTTGTCTTTGCCAAAGAATAGTAGGTTATATAAAGAATGCCGGACGAAGCGCAAGACGCAATAAAAAGTCTGATATAAGTAGTCATATTTGCGTATTTCCACAATATTTCGTACACCCTTGCGAGATACAAGGCTATAACAACAAAACAAGGATAGGCAATAATATAACAAAAAAATCCTATTCTAACATCATAACGCTCATCGAAAGTTCCAAAAAAAGAAATTATTGTAAATACCGAAATTATAGAAATAGAATAGTCAATAAAAACATAATAAATCTTTTTCAGAAATGATTTCATCATATACGCCGCCAAATTCATAAATTTTTGTAATTATAACACAAAAAACACCAAAAATCAACATTTAGCTTTTATGCAATTATACAAATTAGCTTTTTTGCAATTATACAATTTGAATTAAATTAAAAATTCAGACCGATAAAAGTCTAAAATCAAGGCAGTGCCGTTTAATAAAACATCAGGATTATCGCCGCTAATCGAAACCTTTAATTTTCCACCCGGCTGAGAAAGAGAAAGTGAAGCTGTTTTTTCATTTTTTGAAGCAATATACGAACAAACCGCACAACTACCGCTTGCGCAGGAATGTTCATAAAACATAACATCGCAGTCTTTAACATAAACGATAGGAATAAGAGTTGAATTTTTACTGTTAAAAATCATTGCACCCATGGCGGAGCAATCAAATATTTTTGAATATTTTCTTAATATTTTCTCGGCTACCGATTTATCAAAGTCCGAATCGAAAATGATGTGCGATATTCCGTCAAACTGAACAACGGGTAAACTGTAAGTATTGCCGTCAACTGAAAACAAATAATCATATATTTTATTGGGCTTTTTCAAAAAAACATCACATTTATATCCGTTAGAGGTTTTATTAACATTAACCCTAACGGGATTTTCGGTGCCGAAAACCTCAACAAAAACCTCACGGTTATTATAAGAAAAAATTTCGCAAAATAATGAAGCAGTACTAAGTGTTGCATTACCGCAAAACTCACCGCCAGCCATACGAAGCTTAGGGTTTTCGGAAGTAAAATCAACAAATCCTACCTGTTCAACCTCAGGATGCTTTTTCATTATTAGGTCATTTATCTCTTTTTCTTTACCGATATTCCCGGAAGTAACCAAAGCCGTAATATTTCCGGTGGGATTTACAATATAATATTCAACTGTCATATATTTCCATAGTTTTTCAAAAACTGTTTTGTTCTCTCGTGCTTTGTATTGTCAAACAATTCTTGCGGTGTTCCCTCTTCGACTATAAGTCCTTTGTCCATAAAAATAATTCTATCCGAAACGGCCTTTGCAAAAGACATTTCGTGGGTTACTATTACCATAGTCATTTTTTCGTCGGCAAGTTGTTTAATAACCTTTAACACTTCGCCGGTAAGCTCCGGGTCAAGAGCGCTTGTGGGTTCGTCAAAAAACAGAATATCCGGCTTCATAGCAAGAGCACGAACAATGGAAACACGCTGTTGCATACCGCCCGACAAATCACATGGGTACATTTCTTCGTTTCCTTCAAGTCCCATTTTTTTAAGTAATGCCTTTGCTTCTTCAAGCACTTCTTTTTTATCTCTTTTAAGCACATTTATAGGTGCATCGGTAATATTTTTAAGCACATTATAATGCGGAAAAAGATTAAAGTTTTGAAAAACCAAACCGAATGTTTTTCTAAATCTGTTTAGGTTTTTTTGATAGCACAAAACACCTTTTTCGTTATAATATGTTACATCAGAATCATTATATGAAATTATACCGTCATCAACAGTACCGAGCAAAGTTGCACACCTTAAAAGTGTTGACTTTCCTCCGCCGGAAGGACCGATAATAGATACAACCTCACCTTTATTAACTTCAAGCGAAATATCTTTTAATACATGCTTTTCTCCAAAGGATTTTTTAATATTTTTCATTGATAACACACTCATAAAAAACCCTCCTTAAATCTTGTAATAATTCATTGATTTTTCGACTTTGCCCATAACAAAAGCAACAATTGCATTGAATAAATAATAGAACACACCTGCAACTAAAAACGGCGTAAAGCTTGTTTGTGAATTTGCAATTTGTTTTCCTATTGTAAACATTTCCTGATAAGAAACAGTAAAGGCTATTGAGGTATCTTTAACAAGTGTAACAATTTCATTTGTTATGCTCGGTAAAATTCTTCTGAAAACCTGCGGTAGTATTATTTTTATAAAAGTTTGAAACTTAGAATATCCTAAAATAGTTGCCGCTTCATACTGTCCGCGCGGAATAGATTCAATACCGCTTCTGTAAATTTCGGAAAAATAAGCGGAATAATTTACTGCAAAAGCAACAACAACGGGAATAAGTTTATCTCTCGAAACACTAAAACCAAACAAATAATAGGGACCGTATGTAACTGCAAGAAGCTGTAACATTAAAGGCGTTCCCCTTAAAACAGAAACGATAAATTGCGTAATTTTTGAAATTACTTTTATTTTGCTCATTCGCAAAAGTGCAATAACAATTCCAAGCGGTAATGCAAAAATCAGTGTCAGAAAAAATATAGCACAGGTTTTTGTAAGACCTTCGCTCATTTTTATTATAATAGTCAATAAGTCCAAAGCGATACCTCATTTCGTATATCGTATAATAAGTTTTTGCCCCCTAATTTTAGGGGGCTTAATTTATAAATTATTTACCGGAAATATAATTTTTAGCAACGGGATAGTCAATAAACACCGCATCAACGGCATTGCCTTCAAGCTCGGTAAAGCATTTCATAAAGCTTTCGCAGGTAACTAATTCTTGGAAAGTATCTTTAAGTTCTTTCAAATCGTCGTTAAGTAAAGTTTCGCCCGAAGTACCAAGTTGAACTGCGACAATTTTACCTTCAAGATCCTTTGAAGATTCAATTCCGCTGTCCTCTGCCACAACAAGCACCTGCGTATTGTAATAATATGGTGCCGAGATATTGTATCCGGCTTTTTTCATACTGTCAAGAATAGTCATACCCGACCATACGCAATCACATTCTTTTGCATCAAGCTGAATTAACTTTTGATCCCAGTTTACACCAAAAACATTAAAGTCCCAACCGAGAATATCACAAGCGGCTTTGCATACCTCAACATCAAAACCTGCATATTCGCCGTTGTCGTCTAAATAACTGAAAGGTTTATATTCGGGATCAATTCCCATTGTAAATGTTCTTTTCTTAGCCTTTGTTAAATCAACTGTTTTGTCAAATTCGTATTTAGAATCGCCGTTCAAAAATAATAAATTATCAATAATATCCGGGTATTTTTCGGCTATTTCTGCATATTTTCCGTTTTTAACAAGCTCTTGGACAGCCGCATCAATATATTTACAAACCTCTTTATCTTCACTTCTGAAAGCGATTCCGTAATTCTCAGCGCCAAGCTCTTCGTTAATAATTGTAAGCTTTACATTAGCCTTTTTCTTTCCGCATCCGGCAAAGCAAAAAAGTGTCGCAAGTGCCAAAATAAGAGCAATAATTTTTTTCATTTTAATGTTCCCCTTTTAACCTTTTAATTTTTACATTTACAATTATACTTTATCTTGATAAAGTTGTAAAGTGATTTTTGCATATCTTGAAAAAATTGTGTAAATTACACTAAACAAAAAGCACATATTACTTTGTTTTAACAAAAATAATAAGTGCTTTGAAAGAAGTTCGGAATTATTTTCCAATAAGTTTATTGATTTCATCACGCAAAAATGCGGCGTGTTCAAATTCAAGAAGCCTTGCCGCCTCTTTCATTTCGTTTGTCATTTTCTTAATAAGCTCGTCTTTTTCCTTTCGAGACAACTTTGAAATTTCTTTACCGTTTTCCACTTTACTGCCGATTTCAATAATTTCGTGAACACCCTTAATTATTGTTTTCGGTACAATACCGTTTTTAGCGTTATATGCCTGCTGTATTCCTCTACGGCGTTCGGTTTCACGAATAGCGTTTTCCATAGAATCAGTAACATTATCAGCATACATAATTACGGTGCCATCGGCATTTCTGGCGGCTCTTCCGATAGTTTGTACCAAAGAGGTTTCACTCCTCAAAAATCCCTCTTTATCGGCATCAAGAATTGCAACCAATGATACCTCGGGTATATCAAGCCCTTCTCTTAAAAGGTTGATACCAACTAATACATCAAACTTACCGAGTCGCAAATCTCTTATAATCTGAATACGCTCTATCGTATCAATATCATAGTGCATATATCTTACTTTAATATCAAGATTTTCAAGATAGTCAGTTAAATCCTCCGCCATTTTTTTAGTTAAAGTGGTAATTAGCACCCTTTCTTTTTTTGCGGTTCTGATATTGATTTCGGAAACAAGGTCATCAATTTGACCGTCAGACGGCTTTACTATAATTTTCGGGTCCAACAGTCCGGTAGGTCTGATAACCTGTTCTGCAATTTGTGTTGCGTGTTGTTTTTCAAAATCTCCCGGTGTTGCCGATACAAAAATTGCTTGATTTATATGATTATAAAATTCATTAAAATTGAGCGGTCGGTTATCATAAGCAGACGGCAGTCTAAAACCGTATTCGATTAGATTGTCTTTTCTACCCTTATCTCCGCCGAACATTCCTCTTACTTGGGGTAAAGTAACATGAGATTCATCAACAAATAAAAGAAAATCCTCGGGAAAATAATCAAGAAGTGTTGACGGTGTACTGCCCTTCGGTCTTCTCGACAAAACCCTCGAATAGTTTTCAACACCTTTGCAAGTACCGATTTCCCTTAACATTTCTATGTCATATTCGGTCCTTTGGCGAATGCGTTGTGCTTCAATAAGCTTGCCCGATTCGGTAAAGGTTTCTACCCTTTCTTCCATTTCTTCTTTAATTTCGGCAAAGGCTTCTTCTAATTTGTCCGGCGAAACAATATAGTGGGATGCCGGATAAACGGCAATATGGGATAAAATAGACTTTGCTTCGCCGGTTAAAGTGTTTATTTCACAAATCCTGTCAATCTCATCGCCGAAAAACTCTATACGAACGGCGCTGTTATAAGAATATGCAGGATAAATATCAACAGTATCGCCACGCACACGAAACTTGTTTCTCACAAAGTTAATGTCATTTCGTTCATACTGTAAATCGACAAGCTTCATTATTAGCTCATCTCTGCTTTTTTTCATACCCGTTCGCAAAGAAATAACCATATTCCTATAATCAATAGGATTACCGAGCGAATAAATACAAGAAACAGATGCAACAATTATTACATCTCTGCGTTCCGATAAAGCACAGGTTGCACTATGCCTTAATTTATCAATTTCGTCATTTATAGAAGAATCTTTTTCAATATAAGTATCACTACCGGGAATATAAGCTTCCGGTTGGTAATAGTCGTAATAGGATACAAA
>DCHX01000027.1 GCA_002315685.1 Ruminococcaceae bacterium UBA1741 | reverse complement strand
CAAAGGCTTTGCCTTTGGTTTTATGATATAATAATTTTAATATAAAAAGATAACTAAGGTGGATTTATGGAAAAAATAAACATTTATTTGGATTTGCTTTCAAAATATCCGCTTTTTGAGGGTATAAAAAAAGAAAATATTGAAAATGCCGTGTCGGAAATGAACGGCTTTATTAAAAATTACGAAAAGAACGAATTTTTGCATACCGGCTACACAAAGCTGTCTCATTTTGGAATAGTGCTTTTAGGAAATGTCGAGGTTTGTGTTGACGATTTCGGCGGAAACAAAATGATAATGGCACAAGTTGGCGTAGGAAATTCTTTCGGCGAATCTATTTGTTTTCTTAAAATTCCCAATTCCCCGGTTTATGTAACTGCCACCGAAAAAACAACGGTTTTATGGCTTGATATTACAAAACTGTTTGATAAAAAATCTACTGAAACAAACGAAATAATCAAGTATAATTTTACAAAAAAATTAGCTTTAAGACCGCTTGAAATGAATAAGCGGATACAGGTGCTTTCAAAATTAAAGCTTCGGGAAAAGATAACTGCTTTTTTAAGCGAATTGCCTATTGATAGAGATAAAAAAATGATATTAGTACCCCTTAACCGTGAGGATATGGCAACCTATATAGGCACCAACCGAACGGCGCTTTCAAGGGAGCTTTCGCTTATGAAAAAAGAGGGCATATTAGATTATAAAAAGAATGTATTTATTATAAAATAATATTTTTTTGTATTTTGTTGCAATCGCAACCTTTTTAGTTTATAATTTTGATATAATTAAAGCGAAAGAAGGAATTTTTATGAAAAAAATCATTTCGCTTATTTTGTCAATAATTATAATATCGGGAATTTTTGCCGGTTGCGGTAATGCCGAAAAAAACGCAAACACCGACACCGAACAAGAAAAGGTTACGGTAAGGCTCGGCGGACTAAAAGGCCCTACGAGTATGGGAATGGTAAAGCTTTTATCCGACAACGAAAACGGACTTTGCGAAAACAAGTACGAATTTTCTTTATCGGCTACGGCGGACGAAATCACACCTAAAATAGTTAAGGGTGAGCTTGATATAGTTGCCGTTCCTGCAAATTTAGCGTCTGTTTTATACAACAAGACAAACGGAAATATAAAAATGATTGCGGTAAATATGCTCGGTGCCGTATATATAGCCGAAAAGGGCGGAAACACCGTAAAAAGCCTTGCCGACCTTAAAGGAAAAACCGTTTATGCAACCGGAAAAGGCTCTACACCCGAATATGTTTTGACATATCTTTTGAGCCAAAACGGGATAGACATTAACAAAGATGTCAATATTGAGTGGAAAAGTGAGCCTGCCGAAACCGTGGCGATAATGAAAACCCGAGAAAACGCTATTGCTATGATTCCCCAGCCCTACACGGCGGTTGCCGAAACACAAATTGAGGACTTGAAAATTAAAGTTGACCTTTATGAAGAATGGAAAAAGCTCGATAACAACAGCGAGTTCGTTACGGCGGGACTTATCGTAAGAAAAGATTTTGCAGAAGAAAACGGGGACGCCGTAAAGGCATTTTTAGAGGAATACAAAAAATCTACGGAATATGCAAAGAAAAATGTTGTTAAGGCATCTGCTTTAATTGAAAAATACGGTATCGTAAAGGCGGAAATTGCCGAAAAATCACTTCCCGGATGCCACATAGTTTGCATTACGGGCGACAAAATGCAAAAAGCATCAGAGGGATATTTTAAGGTGCTGTATAATCAAAATTCGGCATCGGTAGGGGGTAAGTTACCTGAAAAAGATTTCTACATTATTTACTGACAAAAGCATACTTTTTAAGATTTTATCGGTGTTGTTCGCAATACTTTTGTGGCAGCTTATCTCTATGGCGGTAAAAGCCGATTTTTTACTGTCATCTCCGATAACCGTAATAAAAAGACTTGCATCCTTAATATTTGAAAGCGGTTTTCTCAAAACGGTATTATTTTCATTTTTAAGAATTACCTCGGGATTTTTATCGGCTTTCGTTTTGGGTATCTTTTTTGCAGTCCTTTCGGGTAAATATAAGATAGCCGAATATCTTTTGTGGCCCTTTGTAATTACGATAAAATCGGTGCCTATCGCTTCGTTTATTATTCTTTGCCTTATTTGGCTTGATTACGGTGAGCTTACGGTTGTGATTTCGCTTTTAATCGCATTCCCTACAATTTACTCAAATGTCTTGGAGGGAATAAAAAACGCAAACAAAAATTTAATAGAGGTTGCAAATTTATATAATGTCCCGTTTATAAGGCGCCTTAAATTTATATATCTGCCGAGCATAAGACCGTTTTTGATTTCGGCGTGCAGCGTTTCGGTAGGTATGGCGTGGAAAGCAGGTGTTGCGGGAGAGGTTATCGGTATAATTAAAGGCTCTATCGGAGAAAAGCTATATGATGCCAAGATATATTTTCAAAATGCCGACCTACTTGCCTGGACTGCGGTAATTATTATTATAAGCGTTGTTTTCGAAAAAATATTCGTAAAAATACTAAAAAGCTTTTTCGGGGGAATTATCAAATGAGCGAATTTATTGAGATTAAAAACCTTTCAAAAAGCTACACGGACAAAAAAGTAATTTCAAAGTTTAATGCAAAAATTCCTCTCAACCGAGTTACCGTAATTATGGGCGCTTCGGGTAGCGGAAAAACCACTCTTTTAAGAATTTTAGCAGGGCTTGAAGAAAAAACAAGCGGAGAAATACTTAATTTACCTCAAAAAATATCCTATGTTTTTCAAGAGGACAGGCTTTGCGCCGACTTTAATGCGATAAACAACATAAGGTTTGTTACGGGAAAGAGCAAAAGCGACGGGGAAATTAAAGAGGCTTTAAGCGAGATAGGAATTTTTGATGTTAAAATGCCGATAAAAAATATGTCGGGCGGAATGAAACGCAGAGTTGCCGTTTTAAGAGCACTTTCGGCACCCTTTGACCTACTTATATTGGATGAGGCGCTAAAAGGGTTGGATGACGGCATTAAAGATACCGTAATTGATTTTATTTTAGAAAAAGCAAAGGGAAAAACCGTGATTTGCGTAACACACGATACAGAAGAAGCGCAAAAATTCGGCGGAAATATAATAAATATTGAAAGAGCAAAGCAGGATGAGTGATAATTTTTTGAAAAAAGAAGATTACGAGGAGCCGAGATGCCTTCTTAATATGAGTCCGCAAACGGTAAGAATTCCCGTAGGCAGAGTTTTTGATAAGCTTGATGAATATTTGTCGAGAAAAGATTATGACGGTGCCGAAAGGCATCTTTCGTATTGGCAAAAAGAGGCGCAAAACGGAAACGATTTAAGGGGACTTTTATCGGTTACTAACGAGCAAATCGGACTTTACAGAAAGACCGATAAAAAGGAGCTTGGGGAAGACGCCTGTAAAAGAGCGTTAAAGCTTATTTTAAGCGAGGATTTTTCGGGCACGGTTACAGTAGGCACCACCTACATAAACATAGCTACCGCAAAAAAGGCTTTCGGCAAGGTAGAGGAAGCACTGCCGTTATATGAAAAAGCAAGAGAAGTATATGAAAATTTGCTTGACAAAAACGATTACAGATTAGGCGGACTTTACAATAATATGGCATTGTCCCTTGCCGAAATTAAGGACTTTGATGCCGCCTTTTCGCTTTATCAAAAGGCGTTAGAGGTTGTAAAGCAAAACAAAATGCTCGGCGAAACCGCTATTACTTACTGTAATCTTGCCGACTTAACGGCGCTTGAAAAGGGCGAGGTTGAGGGCGAAAAGGAAATTGCCGATTATCTTGAAAAGGCGTATGCCTTGCTAACCGATAAGGCAAATAAACCCGACGGCGAGTACGCATTTATTTGCGAAAAGTGCGCACCGACATTCGGCTATTACGGATATTTTTTATACAAAAACGAACTAAACAAACGGGCGAGGGAAATTTATGAAAGGGCTTGAACTTTCAAAAAAATATTTTGAAGAATACGGAAAGCCTATGCTAAACGGCGAGTTTTCGGAGATTTTGAAATATATTGCGGTAGGCTTTGTGGGAAGCGGGTCTGACCGATACGGCTTTGATGATGAAATCTCCCGCGACCACGATTTTGAGGCGGGGTTTTGTATTTTTTTGCCGAGCGAGGATATTGTTGACCGAAGAACTGCGTTTTTGCTTGAAAGGGCGTATTCAAAGCTTCCGAAAGAGTTTTTAGGGGTAAAAAGAGAGAATCTTTCTCCTGTCGGCGGAAACCGAAACGGTGTAATTCGTACGGAGGATTTTTACCTCTCGGCAATAGGCGAAAAGAACGGCAATTTGTCGGAGGATATGTGGCTTACTTTACCCGATTATGCCTTAGCCGAGGCGACAAACGGCGAGATTTTCTTCGATAACTACGGTGAGTTTACGAAAATCCGTGAAAAAATCAAAAATATGCCGACTGATATTAAGCTTAAACGACTTGCGGGAAACATTTTATTGATGGCGCAGTCGGGACAGTACAACTATTTAAGAACCGTAAAGCACAACGAGTTTGAGGCGGCACAGCTTTGCCTTAACGAATTTGTAAACGCATCGTTAAAGGTTGTGTTTTTGCTTAATAATAAATATATGCCTTACTACAAGTGGAGTTTTAGGGCGCTTAAACAAATAGAAAACACCGAAGAAATTTATGAAAACCTGTCTTTTCTGCTTATAGGCGATAACAAGGACAAAGATATTTTAAGAAAAAAAGAAAGTGCGATTGAATTTATCGCACGGGAAGTTATAAAATCATTAGCCGAAAAAGGCTATTCTACCGCTACCGAAAATGAACTTGAAGCCCACGCATATTCGGTAAATTCGCAAATCAAAGACTCAAACATAAGAAACAAGAATATTTTTTGTGCAATATAAAAACAGGGAATGTGAAAAACGAAAGTTTTTACATTCCCTAAATTGTTATCTTTATCTTATTAGGTCAACCGCTTCCTTTAAGCTTTTTACGGGGATTAGCTTAATACCGTTTGGAACGGAGGTCAGAGATTTGTATGAACTACTCGGAAGAACGCAGGTATCAAAGCCTAATGATTTTGCCTCGTTTATTCGGGCAATGGCTCTCGGAACACTTCTTATTTCGCCCGAAAGACCTACTTCGCCGAAAACTATCATTTTATCGCTGATGGGGATGTCGCGAAGTCCCGAAACCAAGCCCATACAAACCGCCAAATCGGCAGCGGGTTCATCAAGTCGCATACCGCCTACAACATTAAGATATGTGTCTAAATTGGAAAAATAAAGGCCTAACCGTTTTTCAAGCACCGCCAAAAGCATATTGAGTCGGTTAAAGTCAAAGCCCGTTGCCATTCTTCGCGGATTTCCGAAGCCGGTTGTGGTAACAAGCCCCTGAATTTCCGAAAGAATAGGTCTTGTGCCCTCGATAACGCAGGTAATACAACCGCCCGAAACATTGTTAATTCTACCCGAGAGCATCATTGCCGACGGGTTTTCAACCACCGCAAGTCCCTTTTCGGTCATCTCAAAAACACCGATTTCGTTAGTAGAGCCGAAACGGTTTTTGATAGCACGGAGAATACGGTAGGACTGATTTCGCTCGCCCTCAAAATACAAAACGGTATCAACAATATGTTCAAGAATTTTAGGACCTGCAATATCTCCGCCCTTGTTTACATGACCTACAATAAATATCGGTATGTCAAGCGGTTTGCCCGTGCGCAGAAGCATATTTGTCGATTCTCGTACCTGAACTATGCTACCTGCCGAAGAAGAAATTTCCTCGATTTGCATAGTTTGAATTGAATCTATCATAACAAGGTCGGGTTTTTCGGATTTTATGTATTCGCAAACAGCCATAGTATCGGTTTTGGAAATTACCGTTACATTTTCGCCCTCGACACCAAGCCGTGAAGCACGAAGCTTTATTTGGTTAGGCGACTCCTCGCCCGAAACATAAAGAATATTAAGCTTGTCCGCAAAGGCTTTGCAAACCTGTAAAAGAATAGTCGATTTGCCGATGCCCGGGTCGCCCGAAAGCAAAACAACACTACCCTTTACAATGCCTCCGCCTAAAACTCGGTCAAGCTCGGAAATTCCCGAAACAAAACGCTCTTCGTCCGAAGCGGTAATGCTCGAAAGCGATTTTGCGTCATTAAACGAAAGAGTGTTATTAAGAGCAACGGCGGACTTTTTAGGGGAGGACAAACACTCCTCTAATGTGTTCCACTCGTGGCAGGAGGGACAGCAACCCGTCCATTTAGGCGCTTCGTATCCGCACTCGTTACAAACATACACAGTCTTTTGTTTAGTAGCCATTTAATTCACCACATTTAAGATAATTTATTATTCCGTCGCTTATGCAAAAAGCAAGCTTTGATTGATATTCATAGGTTTTAAGGAGAGCAAGGTCTGATTGGTTGCTTAAAAATCCGCATTCTACGATTACCGCAGGAACAGTAGCATTTTTAAGCAGAAAAATGTTTTTTCCTGCAAGCTTTAAGGTCCTTTTGTTTTCCTTTTGAAGCAAAGACACGATAGAGGTTCTTATGTTTTCGCCGAGCTTTTCCGACCGGCTTAAATTTCCCGAATAAAAGATTTGAGCACCGCTTGCATTAGAGGTAGTAAACTTGTTAAGGTGTATGCTCACAAAAAGCGCATCGGGATTATCAGTCATAAGCTTTAAGCGGTTTTGCATATCGCTTTTCTTTTTAGTCTTTATTTTATCTTCGCTGTCGTTTAATGCCGTGTCGGAGTCCCGTGTCATTAAAACCTTAACTCCCTTAAAAGAAAGAAAAGCTTTAACACTTTTCGCAATAGAAAGGTTTATATTTTTTTCGCTCGTGCCGTCATTTGCAACAGCGCCTCCGTCAAACCCGCCGTGCCCCGCATCTATTATTACAACGGGTGTAGTATCGGCAGAGCTTGAAGAAGAAAGCACAGGTCTTAAAATTTTGCCGTTTGCGATAAGGGAAAGCGACAAAACGGCTAAAACCGTAAAAATAAAACAAATCCTTATGAAAATATTATAACAAAAACGGTTTTTCTTTTCAAGGAAATTAAAATTATTAAAAGACAAAAAAATCCCCTCCGCTAAATATTATTCGGCGGAGAGGAAAGATATGTAGGTTGATTATTTTATTGTAAGAATGTCCGAAAAACCGGTAATTTCAAAAACCTCGTTAATGTCGTCATTTACATTCATAACAACCATCGAGCCTTGAACATTCATCTTCTTTTGGGCAGCGAGCAAAACACGAAGACCGGCAGAAGAAATGTATTCAAGCTCCGCAAAGTCAAAGGTAAGCTCGGTAACATCAGCCAAATCGTTGTTTACAACCTCTTCAACCTGCGGAGCGGTTGTGGTGTCGAGTCTTCCTATAAGAGAAAGAGTAAGAGAGCCTTCGTTTTGTTGTTTTTTGATTTCCATAATAAATCTCCTTATATAATCTATTTAATAAAAATTATTGGTTAGTAAAATCGGATTTGAGGTAAAGCTCTTTTGCTTCCTCAACCGGTAAAACATAGGAATACAAATAACCCTGAATAATATCGCAGCCTAATTCAATTACCGTGTCGCGCTGTTTCTCGGTTTCGACACCCTCACAAACAACCGTAAGGTTAAGGCGGTGAGCCATATCAATAAAGCCTTTAAGAACATCAACGCCCTTTTTGTTAGAAAGAGCAAAAATAAACTCACGGTCAATCTTGATTTCGTCAAGAGCGTAGTCGCTTATGTCCGAAACGGAGGTAACGCCGGCACCGAAATCGTCAAGCGCAATACCGAAACCGTTTTCTTTACAGGAAATAATGTTAGCCATAGCAACGGTTTTGTTATCGTCCAACGAGTCCTCGGTAATTTCAAGTGTTAATTTCTTGTGGTCGAAGCTGTATTTTTTGAAAATCTTTTTGAAGTTTTCAAAAAAATCGGGGGAAGAAAGCGTGTGCCTTGTAAGGTTGCAGGAAAGGACTAAATCTTTGAATTTAGGATCCTTTGCCCAATTCTCTAACAGCGCACAAGTCTTGCCGAGCATATACATATCGAATTTTTCGATAACACCGACGCGGTGCATTTCGCCGATATAATATGTCGGCATAATAAAGCCCTCAACCGGATTATTCCAACGGGAAAGAACCTCGCCCGAAACAAAGCAGTTCTTTTGGACACTGTAAAGAAGCTGAATAAACATTTGGAACTCGCCGTTATCAATAGCCTTATTAAACTTTGCCTTTTTGTTCTTTTTGGATTCTTCCTTTGCGGTCAAATCGCTTGAAAAGAAAATAGAATTAACACGGTTTTCCTCGGCATATTTATAACTTAAAACGGCAGAGGCGTAAGCACGGTTAAAGGAGTCTTTTTCACTGTCCGAAACGAAAATACCGGCTCTGTAAGGAGCGTCGTTTTCAAACAAAACCCTTTTTTGCATCTTGTTAAGCACTGAAAGAATTTCGTCAGTACGCTGTTGAGCGGTAAGACCGTCTCTGCAAAGCATAAACACCCCGAAAGTGCCGTTTGAAAGTCTTGCGACAAATTCGTTTTGGGAAATAGCCTTTTCAAGAATTTTTGCGGTTTCAAGTTCAAGATTATAGAATATTGTTTGATTGTGTATCTCGACAATCCTTTCGGAGTCGTAAGAAATATAAGCAATAGTGCGCTTATACGGGTTGTTTTTTTCCTTCTTAAACTTGGCTTTGAGAGAGCCTTTGTTTCCGATTCCCGTAAAAGTATCCCTCATTTTGTATTTGAAGAACGAGCCTTCGGATTGAACTCTGACAAGGATAACAAATGCTATCGCCCAGCAAACGAGGAAACCCGCAATAGTTAAGTAAGCGGTTTTTGCTTCGCTAAGGGTGGCGCTTGAAGCGGTAAACGGATACTTGATTGCCTCAAAATCCAAAACGGCGATAAGACAAATAGCACAAATAGAAACGAGGGTTAGTAGGAAGATTAAGAAGTTTAGAATTTTCTTTTTCACACAAACAGTCCTTTCTGATAAAACGGTTGCTCCGCCTTAAAATAAATAGTTGCAACCGGTCTATCATACGAACAAATCGCTTAGACACCTGGTTTTGCGTCCCGTACTTTCATACGGTTTGCCAAGATGTTTTATATTAAATCCGATTTTTTCGTCGGACATTATGATGACAACTCGAAAAGGACAACCTTATCCTTGCCGGTGCTTTTGGCAATATAAAGCGCCTTGTCGGCTTTTGAAATAAGCAAATCGACTTTTTCTATATCGTAGTTTTCTTTTTCGCATACACCCGCACTCGCCGTAACGCTGAATTCGGCGCCGTGAGCAGTAAATACCATCAGCTTAAATTGAGCTAAGGCGTTTTCAATATCGGCTACTTTAACATCGCCGTTTTTATAAACGCCCACAAATTCTTCACCGCCCCAACGGCAAACAACACCGTTTAAGGAGCTTTCAAGCAACTCGGAAAAGGCGATAAGAACTTTATCTCCGGCTTTATGACCGAAGGTATCGTTTATATGCTTAAAGTTGTCAATATCAAAAATAATAGCACCGATTTTTTCGGCATTAACATAATCCTCATTTTCTTCGAGGGTAGAATACAAGCCTTGACGGTTATAAAGCTTGGTAAGAGTATCGTGAATAGAAAGCTCACGGTAATGCTTTTGAAGACGCTCGGTTTCCTTATAGGCGTTAAGTCGCAAGGTTTCCAAAATAAACGCTAAAATGTGGAACGCCACGAAAAGAACGGGAAAACGCATCTTAAAGGTAGGATTGTAATCATAAAATAAAACCAAATCACCCACGGGTGTCCACAAAACCGTAACCAATATTGCGAACATACAAACGCAAAGGACAGAACCGCGTGTACGGTTAAAGAAAAACATACCGATAGAGGGAAGCATACAAATCCAAATGGCACTGAAACCGTCAGGATTTCCCGAAATCAAGAAAAAAGAGAACATAAGCAGGACTTCTATTGCAAAGAAAACCTTTGCAATAGCCTCGGTTAAAGGTCCTACTAAAACCAAAAGTATATTAAGTCCGCAAAGAACGGTAAACACACCGGTACAAACAGTAAGCGTACCCTTATGAGTTATGACATTCATAACGGTCATAACACACGAAACGGCAGCCAAAACAATATAGGTATATAGGCTGTACTTTTTATTACTGCTTATGTCGGAGAGTAATGTTTTTTGAGAAATATATTCTTTTAACAAGTAAATCCCTTTCAATACTGTCAAAATTTATACTTATACTTATAAAGTAGTATATAATATTTTTTCGTTTAAGTCAATATTTTTGGTAAAATTTGTGTATGTTGATTTTATACAAATAAAATGGTAAAATTATATAAATAAAACAAAAGACAAAGGTAGGGGATAATATGAAAAACACGACACTTGTATATATTTTGAATATTACTCCGCTTTTTTGCGATGATATTTACGAAAAAGGCTATAACAAGCTATCGCCGGAAAGAAAAGAAAAAACCGACAAGCTTATCAAAAAAGAAGATAAGCTTTTGTCGGTGGGAGCAGAGCTTTTAAGAAATTATGCACTTTTTCAAAACGGAATAAATCCCGACAAAACGGAATTTGTTAAAAATGAAAACGGAAAGCCGTATATAAAGGGGAACGGGTTGTATTTTAACATAAGCCATTCGGGAGAATATGTTATTTGCGGTGTTTCGGATAAGGAAATCGGCTGTGATATTCAAAAGATAACAAGCATAAACGAAAAAGTGATAAAAAAATGTTTAGACCAAGGGGAAATAAAGGCGCTTGAAAAAGAAACCGATAAAAACAAAGCGTTTACAAAACTATGGGCAAAAAAGGAAAGCTATGTTAAGGCTACCGGAAAGGGTATAAAATCGGGACTTAAAGACCAAAAGGGAACAAAAGCCTGTTACTTTTATGAATATAGCGATATTTTAGGTTACGAATGTTCGGTTTGCGGTTTTTCAAAGATGAGGGTTGAGTTTTTAAGGGTTAATCTAACGGATATTTATTGTTGCTCACAATAGAAAAATAAAGATTAGAGGTAAGCTTATAAACCGCTAAATAAAAGAGTGTGAAAACGAGGGCGCTTAAACAGGTTGTAAATATGAAAAGCGAAAGATTATTAAGCCCGAAGAGTAACAAAAGCTTTCTTATAAGCGGAAAAGCAAAAGCCAAATGAACTACCGCAAATATAATAGGTAAGAAGAAAACGGTAAGCATTTGCGAATTTATGCTTTTCTTAATATCTTTCTTTGTCATACCGACCTTTTGCATAATGTCAAAGCGTGAGGCATCCTCAAAGCCCTCCGAAATTTGCTTATAGTAGATAATTATTACCGCTACTACGAGGAAAAGAACACTTAACATAATTCCGAGGAAGAAAAATCCGCCGAAGGTACCCGCAAAATCGTTTCGCTCGGAGCTTAAACAGTCAATACTATATGAAAATGCGTTTAGCTCGGATGTGGCATCTAACATAACATCGCCGATTTCACCTGTGGCTTTAATTTGCATTTTTTCGTTTGCCGTTGTGTCAAAGCCGTAGCACCAACTGTTTACTACCATAATTTCGCCTAACGGGTCAAGCAACGAGGATATATTCTCCACCAAATAATTGACATTAGGTACTATGATAAAACAGTTTGCCACAACCTCGGTGGTAGAGCTTCCCTCAACATCGAGGTTTTTTAGTCTTTTTACGATTTTAACCGTTTTATTACCGACGGTAATTTTGTTCGGAAGCTTTGTTTTAAGGGTGGCATAGGCTATCGCCTCGCCCTCTCTAAGTGTTGTGTTGTCGCCTGTCATCTTTTGGTAGTCGGAAAGAGGCATAATATGAACGGTTATCAGTTTGTTGAAATCTTTTACGGAAGCGTGAGATGAGTCAATGTCGATTTTACCGTCTTCGGTTAAAAGGCCGGTTACGGAAGAATCACGGTAATTCCAAGCTTTTTTAATATCAATGTTATTTTCCTTACAAACCTTTTTTACTTCTGTTTCCAACTTTTCTACCGCACTGTCGGATAAAAGCACGGGCTTTTCAAAGTTGACTTTTACCGCAATATCACGGGGATAGCGGGAACGAAGACCGTCTTCTCTGCCGAAAAAGAGACAGCTTGTTGAGGAAATCATAACAAGCACCATAGTAAGAAGTACGCAAATTGAGGCAAGACCTGCACCGTTTCGTTTCATACGGTAAGTCATACTCGAAACCGAAACGAAATGGTTTTTCTTATAATAATACTTCTTGTTTTTTTGTAAAATTTTGCATAGCATTACAGAACCTGCAACAAAAACCAAATAGGTGCCCAATATTACCAAAACTACCGCAACAAAAAACCAAGTAAGCGCCTCGATGGGATTTTTTATTGTAATTGCAATATAATAAGCAACACCTAAAAGCACAAAGCCCAAAATGCCGAACACAAAGTTTGCACGGGGAGGCTTTTCGCCGAAGCTTTCGCTTTTTACAAGTTCAAGAGGCTTTGAAATGCGAATACCGATATAAGAATAAATGTAAAGAGCCAAGAAAATTGCCGTGAAAACCGTAGCTGTATTAAAAATCGCTTTGCTTGAAACGGTTAGGTTAAAGGAAATATCGGTTTCTATTAAATTGAGCAAAATAAGCTCACAAAGCTTCGAGAATATTATGCCGAACAAAATGCCCGACAATATGGAAATTACCGCAACAAAAAGAGTTTCGAAGAATAAAACCCTACCCACCTTTGTTTTGTCCATTCCCAAGATGTTATAAAGTCCGAATTCTTTTTTACGGCTTTTAATTAAGAAAGAGTTTGTGTAAAAGAGGAAAATTGCCGAGAAAATCGCTATTACTAAGCAACCGAATGCTATAACCGAGATAACCGTTTCGGTTTTCGGTATCTGTTTTATCGTTTTTGAATAGCATAAATATTTTAGGATGTAATACATTGCCGAGGACAAAATACAGGTCAAAATGTAAGGAATATACATTTTTTTGTTTTTTCTTATTCCGTCAAAGGCAAGTCGAGGATAAAATACAGTCATTATACGCTCTTGCCTCCTGCGAGTAAAGTAAGGGTTTCGGAGATTCTTTGGTAAAATTCTTCGGTTGTGTTACCGCCCTTATAAAGCTGGTGGAAAACCTCGCCGTCTTTTATGAACATAACTCGGGAAGCGTGGCTTGCCGCTTTTACCGAGTGTGTAACCATTAAAATGGTTTGTCCGTTTTTGTTTATATCTCCGAAAAGGTTTAACAGCTCGTCGGTAGCCTTTGAGTCAAGTGCGCCCGTAGGCTCATCCGCTAAAATTATTTTAGGCTCGGTAATAAGTGCCCGTGCTACCGCCGCTCTTTGCTTTTGTCCGCCCGAAACCTCGTAAGGATATTTTTTAAGCAAGGATGTTATGCCGAGTCTTTCGGCAATAGGCTCTATTTTCGGTTTCATTTCCTTGTAGCTCATACCCTTTAACACAAGAGGCAAAAAAATATTGTCTTCAAGCGAAAATGTATCAAGCAAATTAAAATCTTGGAACACAAAGCCCAAATTATCACGGCGGAAGGTAGAAATTAAGCTGTCCTTAATTTTTGAAAAATCGGTACCGTTTAAGAGAACCGAACCTGCTGTCGGCTTGTCGATGGCGGCTAAAATGTTAAGCAGAGTGGTTTTACCGCTTCCCGATTCGCCCATAACGGCAACATATTCGCCCTCTTCAACCGAAAAGTCAACGCATTTAAGCGCCTCTACACTATTTCCGCCGAGACGGGTTTTATATACTTTTTTCAGACTGTTTACTTCGAGTAAGCTCATAATTTTTAGTCCTTTCTTGTTTTATGGCATTATTCTATCAAAAAAAGCCGACTCATTCCATAGAATCGGCTAACATTATCGGCTTAATTTCTAACAAATATGTCACATTTATGAGGGAACGACGGTTTTTGAGTCAAGGTGAATCTTTACGGTAGTGCCCTCGCCTACCTTTGAAAAAATTTCAATCTTATGGGAAAGATTGTTGCAAATTTGTTTGCAAAGGAACAGCCCTATTCCACTTGCCCGTTTGTCCGTTCTGCCGTTTAATCCGGTATATCCGTTTTCAAAAACTCTCGGCAAATCGGTGTCCATAATTCCTATTCCCGTATCCCGAATACAAAGAATTTTCGGGTTTTCAAGGTATATCGAAACACCGCCGGTTTCTGTGTATTTAATCGAGTTTGAAATTATTTGCTCAACCGCAAACGAAAGCCACTTCTCGTCGGTTAAGACAAAGGTGTTCGTTTCTTCAAAGGATAAAGAGAGCTTTTTTGTGATAAATTCGCCCGAAAACTTTTTAACGGAATCCTTTATGATATTATCAAGATTATACTCCTTAAAAACATAGTCGGTAGAGCTTGAATTAAGCCTTAAAAACGCAAGTACCATATTTACATAGCTTTCAATTCTCGTAAGGTCGTTTTGAAGAGTGCGGGAAAGAGGGGTATCCTCGTTTTGAAGATTTAAGCGCATTGATGAAATCGGGGTTTTGATTTGGTGCGCCCATAAGGTATAGTAGTTTACCATATCTTCAAAATCTTTTTCGCCCTTTTGTACGGTTTTTGCGTGGCTTTCGCACAAAAGCCGAATTATCTCGTTATAGCTTTCGCTTTGAATGTTTTGCGGACTCGGCAATTCGTCTATTAAACCAATATCAATTTTTTTGATGATTTCAAGTGTAGATACGGTTTTATGTGTCTTAAAACAGTCAAATCCCAAAAACACAAGACCTATGACAAAGCAAAGCAAAGACGGGTAAATTACCGCCTTTACGGGCAGAGAATATAGAAAAAAGGTAAAAACGAAAACAAGAAAAAACAAAAAAAGGCAGATAAAAAGTTTAAGCTTATACTTTAAGTAATTAAACAATTTTATCACGCCTTTAATTTTTTATTTATAGATTTACGATATATCCCATTCCGAATTTGGTAGAGATAAAATCACAAAGCCCTAATGCTTCTAACTTTTTACGAAGTCTGCCGACATTTACGGTAAGGGTGTTTTCGTCAACAAAGCTATCGGTTTCCCACAAAACCTCCATAAGCTTTTCACGGCTTACGGTTTTGCCCTTGTTTTGCATAAGGGTAAGCAAAATACGGTATTCATTCTTCGAAAGCTCGATTTTTTCGCCCTCAAAGGTAAGTGTTGCATCACCCAAATTAAGACAAGCACCCTTATGCTCAATAGTTTGAACGGAACTTCCGAAATCGTAGGTACGGCGCAAAATCGCCTGTACCTTTGCAAGTAAAACATTGTTGTCAAAAGGCTTTGCGATAAAATCATCCGCCCCCATATTCATAGCCATAACAATATTCATATTATCGGAAGCGGAGGAAATAAAGACAATGGGAACCCGGCTTTTCTTTCTAATCTCCGAACAGAAATAAAATCCGCCCATAAACGGCAGGGTTATGTCCATTAAAACAAGATGAGGGTCAAAAGCCGAAAACTCATCAATAACATTACGGAAGTCGCAAACATTACGGACCTCCATATCCCAAGATTTAAGGCAGTCGGCAATACCTTTGGCGATACCCTTGTCATCCTCGACCGTAAAAATTTTGTAGGTCATATTATTCGATAGTTAAAATATCGGAAAAGCCGGTAATGTTCATAATAGCAACAACGCTTTCGCAAACATTTTTAAGCACCATTTCTCCGCCGTATCCGTTTATCTTTTGTTGAGTTGCAAGTAAAACACGAAGACCTGCCGAAGACAAATAGTCAAGCTTTTCAAAGTCGAAAATTACATTCATATCTTCTTTTAGGTTTTTGTCGAGTGCACTTTCAAGCTCGGGAGCGGTAGTAGTGTCAAGACGGCCTTCCGGAAAAACCAAAAGAGTATTATTCTTTGTTTCAAAATTGATGTTCATTATTAACTCTCCTTATCGTTTGTATGAATAGTAAGTTGATTAAACGGGATTTTGATATTTTTATCCGAAAGCCCCTTTTGAATTTCAAAAAGGACGCTTCGCTTAACTTCGGCACGGTTAATAGGCTCACAAAACACCCTTATTTTATAAAGAACAGCCGAGCTTTCAAAGCTTTCGGTGCCTAAAAAACCGCATTTGTTGACATTTTTAAGGTTGGAAACTTTTTTGCAAATTTCCGAAAGAGCGGAATTTACAAAGCTTAAATCCTCGTCATAAGAAAGAGGCAGGTCAATATCAAGCCTATCTCCCAATCTTCTGATTTCGGTAATATTTCGGTTGCAAACCGTGATTACGGATGAATCCTGCAAGTCCTTTATTTTAGTGGCTTTTAAGGAAAAACCTACTACTACACCCTCACGGCTTTGGTATTCAACGCAGTCCCCAATCGAAAAGAAGCGGTCGGAAACAATACGAATACCCATAATAATATCTTTTAGGTAATCTTGAAGCGCCAAGCCCAAAACGGCACTCAAAATTCCAAGTCCCGCAATAGCAGAGGTCAGGTTAATGCCGTAGGTTTGAGAAATCAAGATAATCGCAAGTAAAACCGTAAGAAATTTAAGAGTAACCGCTATTTTTCTTGTAAGACTTGCCTTCGGGTCGCTTATTCCGTCGCATTTACTTATAATTTTTTTGGAAATTTTTTCAATAACAAAAAACACAACAAGAGCAAGAATTACAACTACAACGCTTATGTAAAAGCTTTTATTAAGAATTTTATCTAAATATTCATTCATACTTGGTCCTTAAACACCTTATCAACTAAATCGACATATTCCTTGTAAGCAAGGGTGTATTCAAGCTCTTTGAGATATTCGGCAATGGTAAGGTAATACCATTGTTGCATTTTAGGGTCTTTTTGATGGAAATTGTCCCACATTCTATCGCCCTTTTCAAGATAGAGCCGATAAAAAGAGCGGATATTTGAAAGCTTGTCGCCAAGCCACATTTTTTTAACCTCAATATCCTTTGTGTGTTTAAGCATTAAAAGAGATTCTTCTTTTCTCTCCATCCAAGTATCGGCAGGCGGTCTGTCCGAAAGCTTATCCTCGCTGTCGCTTTGAACGATAGCCGAAACACGGGCGCCGAATTTAGCCTTTATTTCTCTCGGGTCAACATCACAGTCCTCAACGGTATCGTGAAGAACACCTGCCGCAATAGTGTCGAGGTCGTTAGTCATAGTCGCAATAATTCCGGCAACCTCCATAGGATGAAGAATATACGGAAGACCTTTACCCTTTCGGGTTTGACCCTCGTGCGCCTTTGTCGCAAAAATAACAGCTTCTTCAACTACATTCATAACATCACCCTTTAATCTATAAAAGAAAATAATCCATTGATTAATCATTATACCACACATTTCGCATAAATAAAAGTTTTTTATACATATATTATTTAATTTGAAAAAAATTGTTGACAAAACACTATGTTTAGTGTGATAATATTATAAATATATGATATAGGTTGGTGTGGTTTGATGAGAGTTATTACCGGCTCCGCAAGGGGTCGCCGTCTTATCACCGTGCCGGGCAACGATATTGTAAGACCTACCTCCGAAAAGGTAAAAGAGGCGGTTTTCAGCTCGATACAGTTTGATATTGAGGGAAGACGGGTGCTTGACCTTTTTGCCGGTTGCGGTCAAATGGGTATTGAGGCTTTAAGCCGAGGTGCTTTATGCGCTACCTTTGTCGATGTATCCGAAACCTCGCTTTCGGTTGTAAGGCAAAATTTAAGCGGTACTGATTTTGAAAGCTCGGCGAAAATTGTTAAATCGGATTACCAAACTTTTTTAAGAAGAACATCCGATACCTTTGATATTGCTTTTTTGGACCCTCCGTATAATGCCGGTTATCTTGAAAATGCGCTGTCGGAGGTTGCGGATAAAATGAGCGATTACGGTATCGTTATTTGCGAACACCCGAAAGAGCTTAAAATGCCCGAAAGTGTAAAAGCTTTTTTGAAGGGCAAAGAGTACAAGTTCGGTAAAATAACCGTAACCGTTTATAAAAGGGGAGTATCTTCCGATGAATGAAAAAACGGTGATTTGTCCGGGTAGCTTCGACCCCATAACGCTTGGTCATATTGATATTATCTCCCGAGCAAGTGCTATGTTTGATAAGGTTATTGTCGTTGTTATGAAAAACAAAGACAAAAACGGGTTGTTCTCGCCCGAGGAACGCAAAAGTCTTATTCAAAAGGCGGTAAACGGTCTGCCTAATGTTGAGGTTGATGTTTATGACGGCTTGCTTGCGGATTATGCAAGACAAAAAGAGGCTACTGCGATAATTAAGGGTCTTCGTGCTATGTCTGATTTCGAGTACGAATTTCAGATGGCATTGACTAATAAAAAGCTTAACCCCGAGGTTGAAACACTTTTCTTTACAACAAGTACGGAATATATGTATTTAAGCTCGAGTATGGTTAAGCAAATCGCAAGTATGGGCGGAGATATTTCTTCCTTTGTCCCCGAGAGCATACTTGATGATATAGTAAAGCGTTTAGGAAAACAATAATATATTACGGAGGACAAACAAAATGACACTTGACGAATTACTTGAAGAATTTGACGAAGTTCTTGACAGCGGTATTAAAATTCCGGGCAAGAAAACGGTGGTTGACATTGAAAAGCTTCGTGCTGTTGTGGACGATATTCGTCTTAACATTCCGAGCGAAATTAAACAGGCACGAGGTATTGTTGCTGACCGTACCGAAATCATTACCACTGCAAAGCGTGAGGCTGACGGAATTATCCGCAGTGCCGATGAGAGAGCAAAGGCTATGGTTGCCGAGCAGGAAATCGTAAAGCTCGCTCAGGAAAAAGCAACCGAAATCATCTCAAACGCTCAAACAAAGAGCCGTGAAATGAGAAAGGCTGCACAGGACTTTGTTGATGACATTATGAGAAGAGCAGACGAAGGTCTTTCGGCTAATTTAGGCGAAATCCGCAAAACAAGAGCCGCTCTTCATACCCAAGTTCCCATAAACAAAGACTGATAGCTTTAATAAGAAAGTTAATAAATAAAATTAACGGACTGCCGAGGCAGTCCGTTTTTGTATGGCTTTATTGGTTTTCGTCTTTTATAATTTTGAAAGAGTTTCCATTAGGTAATCCGAAAATTCTTTACAGGTAGCGCCGTCTTTGTCGCCCGTTACGATAACCTTTTTCTCGGTTTCGGTACAAATGTTAAGCGCCTTATCAAGACGCTCGGCTTGTGCCTTAAATCCGATATGGTTAAGCAGCATTTCGGTAGCCTTAAAGATACTTGTCGGGTTTGCGTACTCGCCGATACCCTGTTCTATCATTCTCGGAGCCGAGCCGTGAATAGCCTCAAACATAGCGTATTTGTCGCCGATATTGGCACTTCCGGCAGTACCTACACCGCCCTGAATTTGAGCCGCTTCATCAGTAATAATATCGCCGTAAAGGTTAGGAAGCAGAAAAACCTCAAAATCACTTCTGATTTTTTCGTTTACAAGGTTTGCGGTCATAATATCAATATACCAGTCATCAGCGGTAATGTCGGGATAATCCTTTGCAACCTCGTGGCAAATTTCAGAGAACTTGCCGTCGGTTTTCTTCATAATGTTGGCTTTTGTAACAATCGCAACATTCTTTTTGCCGTTGTTTTTCGCAAATTCAAAAGCGGTACGGGCTATTCGTTTTGTACCCATATTTGTAGTAACCTTAAAATCAAAGGCAAGTTTATTCGGAATTTCGACACCGCGGGAGCCTAAAACATACTCGCCCTCGGTGTTTTCTCTGAAAAAGGTCCAGTCGATATTCTTTTCGGGAACACAAACGGGGCGGACATTCGCATAAAGGTCAAGCTCACGGCGCATAGCAACATTCGCACTTTCAAGACTGCCGCCTTTAAGGGTGGTAGTAGGGCCTTTAAGAATTACATTACAAGACTTAATTTCTGCTAAAACATCATCGGGAATAGCTTTGTTTTGGGCGGTGCGGTTTTCTATCGTAAGGCCTTCGATGACTTTAAGCTCAACCTTTCCGCATTCTATTTCGTCTTTAAGCAAAAACTCTAAAAGTCTTTTTGAGTCAGCCGAAATAATAGGGCCTATTCCGTCGCCTGTGCAAACACCGATAACGATTTTTTCAAGTGATTTGAAGTCGGTAGGCAAACTGTTGCTTTCCATTTTATCCTGTCGGGCGATTTGTTCTTCTAAAAGATTTCTAAACTGATTTACAGCATTATCAATATAATTTTCCATACTAATTTTCCTTTGTATAACTTAAAAGTCCGCCGGCTTTAAGAATTTTCTTTTGTCTTTCGGTAAATGTCGCCACAAGCTCGAATTTTTCGCCCGAGCTTTCGTCTTTTAAGGTAATAATACCCTTGTCCATACCGCCGTAAATATCCGAAAGTGTTAATTTATCGCCTTGATTTATCTTTTCGTAATCATTTGCGTTTTTGAATGTGAGTGGCATAATTCCCGCATTTATGAGGTTTGCCGAATGGATTCTTGCAAAGCTTTTTGCAATTACCGCACGAACACCTAAATACATAGGAACTAATGCGGCGTGTTCTCTTGAAGAGCCTTGTCCGTAGTTGATACCGCCTATTACAATGCTTTCTCCAAGCTCCTTTGCTCTTTTCGGGAAGTCCTTATCGCAAACGCCGAAGCAAAAGTCAGAAAGATGGGGAATATTAGAACGGTAGGGCAAAATTTTAGCACCTGCCGGCATAATATGGTCGGTTGTGATGTTATCGCCCACCTTCAAAGATACCCCACAGCTTAATGTGTCGGTAACGCATTTAGAGGTCGGGAAAGGCTTAATGTTAGGACCCCTTAAAATTTCTACATTTGAAGAAATTTCTTCGTTTGCGGGAGTAAGCACCGCACTGTCGTTTATCTTAAAGCTTGTAGGCATCTTAATTTCGGGCATTTCGCCTAACAAACGGGGGTCGGTAATTTCGCCCGTAAGCGCCGCCGCAACGGCAGTTTCCGGAGAAACAAGGTAAACACCCGCATCGGCGGTACCGCTTCTGCCCTCAAAGTTACGGTTAAAGGTACGAAGCGAAACACCGGCGGAATTAGGTGAAAATCCCATTCCGATACAAGGTCCGCAGGCACATTCAAGCAGTCTTGCGCCCGATGCCAAAATGTCGCTCAAACCGCCGCAGTCCGAAAGCATAGTAAGAACCTGTTTAGAGCCGGGGGATACCGAAAGACTGACCGACGGCTTTACGGTTTTGCCTTTAAGGAGAGCGGCTACCTTTAACATATCAAGAAGTGATGAGTTAGTGCACGAGCCGATACAAACCTGGTCAACCTTTGTGCCTTTAAGCGATTCAACCGTTACAACATTATCGGGACTGTGAGGACAGGCAATAAGCGGAACAAGATTATCAAGATTTATCTCGATAATTTTATCGTATTCGGCATCGCTGTCGCTTTCGAGCGGAACATAATCTTCTTCTCTGCCTTGCGCTTTCAAAAATTCTCTTGTGATTTCGTCGGACGGGAAGATAGAGGTTGTGGCACCAAGCTCGGTGCCCATATTTGTAATTGTGGCACGTTCGGGTACCGAGAGGGTTTTTATGCCCTCGCCTCCCCATTCGATTATAGCGCCTACACCGCCCTTAACCGATAGAATTCTCAAAATTTCAAGGCTTATGTCCTTTGCCGAAACAAAGGGCTTTAATTTGCCCGTTAGGTTTACCTTGTACATTTTAGGCATAGTGATATAATAAGCGCCGCCGCCCATAGCAACCGCAACATCAAGACCGCCGGCACCCATAGCAAGCATACCGAGTCCGCCGCCTGTCGGGGTATGGCTATCGGAGCCTATTAAGGTTTTAGAGGGCTTTCCGAAGCGTTCAAGATGAACTTGGTGGCAAATACCGTTGCCCGGCCTCGAAAAATAAATTCCGTGCTTTTCGGCAACCGACTGAATATATCTGTGGTCGTCGGCATTCTCAAAGCCCGACTGTAATGTGTTATGGTCTATGTACGCTAAGCTTTTTTCGGTCTTAACCCTTTTAAGTCCCATTGTTTCAAATTCAAGATATGCCATAGTTCCCGTAGCATCTTGGGTTAGGGTTTGGTCGATTTTAAGTGCGATTTCGTTGCCTTGCACCATTTCTCCGCTTATAAGGTGGTCTTTAATTATCTTTTGTGCTATCGTGTATCCCATTATTTTGCCTTCTTTACATTATTATATGCGTTGCTTATATGTGCTACCGAAAGCTCAAAAGCCTTTTCGGGATTTCTTTCGGCAATAGCCTCGTAAATTGCTCTATGCTCGGCAACCGAGGCGGAAGCACGGCTCTTGTTAGAAACAGCAGCGCGTCTGTATTTTTGTATTTTCTTATGAAGTGATACCAAAATTTCGGCAAAAATATGTCTTCCGCCGATTTGATAAATTAGGTCGTGGAACTGATTGTCCATAAGCTTTATGCGGTCGGGGTCATGCTTTTCAAGATAAAATTCCTGCAACT
This sequence comes from Ruminococcaceae bacterium UBA1741, assembly GCA_002315685.1. GTDB lineage: Bacteria > Bacillota > Clostridia > Oscillospirales > Acutalibacteraceae > UBA737. The sequence goes on along the minus strand of DCHX01000027.1, from coordinate 14,153 downwards.
CAACCGTTTCTTTAAGCTTTTCTAACTGTTGGTCGGTAATAACCTGCGCAACCGTTTTGCAAACAAGACCTTCAAGATGGCTTCTTACAAGAAAAATATCTTCAATGTCATCCTCGGTAATGCCGATTACAACCGCACCCTTACCCGTTTCCGAAATCAAATGCTCCTGTTCAAGTCGGCGAAGCGCCTCTCTAATCGGAGTACGGCTGACACCCAACTCTTTTGATAAAAAGGACTCGGTTAAAATGTCGCCTTTTTTATATTCTCCGCTTAAAATGTTGTTCTCGATATGCTCAAAAACCTGGTCGGCAAGTGATATAGTTTTATGCTCCATATTATAAGACTCCTTTTAAGGTTCCGTTTGAAAATTCTAAAATCTTTTGCTCTATTTCTTCGCTCGAAAGAGAGGTCTGTCTGCCGTCCTCGTATTCTTTATCTATCCATTCTTTCATTTTCACAACAAGCTCACTTCTCTTATCAACCTCATTATCGCCCGAAAGTTTATAGTTTTGGTTAATCCAGTAAGCAATTCCCGCAAGTCCCGAGGTTTTGCCGAGCATTACCGATGCAGGACGGTTAAGTATTTTATCGGTATCGAAAATATTATAGATTTCTTGGTCTTTTAAGAGTCCGTCAGCGTGAATACCCGCTCTTGTAACATTAAAGTTTTTGCCGACAAAGGGAGTCATAGGCGGAATTTTGTAACCTATTTCCTTTGAAAAATACTCGGCGATTTCGGTAATCACAGTCGGGTCCATACCGTCAAACGAGCCACGCAGAGAAGCATATTCCATAACCATAGCTTCAAGCGGAACATTACCCGTGCGTTCGCCTATACCGAGCAACGAGCAGTTTACGGCACTCGCACCGTAAATCCAAGCGGTAGATGCGTTGGCAACCGCCTTGTAAAAGTCGTTGTGGCCGTGCCATTCAAGCATTTCGCTCGGAACATCGGAGTATTGCTGTAAGCCGTAGATAATACCGGGCACACTTCTCGGAAGCGCAACCTCGGGGTAAGGAACACCGTAGCCCATAGTATCACAGGCACGGATTCTAACCGGAATACCCGCATCTCTTGACATTTTCATAAGCTCGTTTACAAACGGAACTACAAATCCGTAAAAATCGGCTCTTGTAATGTCTTCAAGATGACATCTCGGCATAACACCCGCATCAAAGGCCTCGGCTACCGAAGCTAAATACATATCCATAGCTTGTTTTCTCGACATTTTGAGCTTCTTAAAAATATGGTAGTCGCTACAAGAAACAAGAATACCGGTTTCCCTAATGCCTAAATCCTTAACAAGCTTAAAATCCTCTTTGTTAGCACGAATCCAAGTGGTAATTTCGGGGAATTTAAGACCTAATTCTTTGCATTTTTCAATAGCATCACGGTCTTTTTTGCTATATACGAACATCTCGGTTTGGCGGATAATTCCGTAAGGACCGCCCAGCCTCGACATATATTTATAAAGATTTACGATTTGCTCTACCGAATACGGCTCAACCGACTGTTGACCGTCGCGCAGAGAGGTATCGGTAATCCAAATATCCTTAGGCATTCCGATAGGTACTCGCCTATGGTTGAACGCAACCTTCGGTACATCCTCGTAAGGATAAAAATCCCTATATAAATTCGGGTTTTCCACATCCTGCAAGGAATATTTGTAGGAGTCTTGTTCAAGCAAATTGGAATTGTTGGAAAGTTCAAGCATTTATAGCCCTCCTTGTGTATTTGCATAAGTGTATACAATTATACCGACATATATATATACTGTCAAGTGTTTTCGGTTATTTTTTCGGCTATTTTTTCAAAAATTTCGGTAGTCGAAACTTTACTTGTGCCCTCCGACATAACGATACCTATATATTGTGGATTATCGTAAGGAAAAAAACCGCAGAACCAACTGTTTGTAAGCTCGACACCGTTTACGAATTTACCCGTTTGCGCCGTTGCGGTTTTTCCCGCAATAGCCACCTTTTCGCTGTTTGCGTCGGTTCCCGTGCCCGACACTACAACTTCACGAAGACTTTCTCTTAAAAATTTTGCGGTATCCTTTTTGAAAACATAGGTCTTACTTCCTATATCGTATTTTGTGATTTTTCCGTCCTTTATGGTGCCCTCTACAATGCTCGGCAGATAGTAATACCCGTCATTGACGATAGACAAATACAAACTAAGCATATTTACGGGACTTAATAAAATATCCCCCTGACCTATTGCAAAATTTGCAATTTGAGCATCACTTTGAAGATTTTGAAGCGAGGTTAAATTACCGCTTTCGGTTTTTAAGTTCTCGCAAATTTTAATAGAGCTTCCGAAGCTTAAAGCGGATGCTTTTTGTCTTATGGCGGCAGCACCCGTTTTAATTGCGATATTGTAAAAGAAGGTGTTGCAGGAAAATTTAATTGCGCTTTTAAGCTCGACTAAGCCGTGCCCGTCCTTTTTATGACAGGAAAAATCACGGTCTATGATATGCGCCTTTCCGACACAGTTATAGGTAAAATCTCCGTTTTCGCTTTCAATAGCCGCCCCCGCAACGCAAGGCTTGAAAACCGAGCCTACCGAAAAGGGTGTGAGGGCACGGTTGATAAGCGGAGAATCTTCGTTTTCAAGATATTCGGAAAGGTTTGAAATATCAAAGTCGGGTTTGCTGACTAATGCTCTTATTTTTCCCGTTTTCGCATCGCAAAGTATAACAGCGCCCTTAAAAAGCCCCTCGCTTTCTTCCTTTACGATTTTTTGAAGGTTTAGGTCGATAGTTGAAATAACTCCGTTTGACACAACCGATAAATCGTTATCAAATGTAGGTGTAATGCCCGATAAAATATCCCCTTTTCCGTTTACCGAATATACTACACTTGCACCGTTTTCACTGTATAAAATATCGTCATAAGCTTTTTGAAGCCCCGAAACGCCGTGGTTTTCGCTATCTACATAACCTATTATATGCTCACACAAAAAATCCGAGTAGTCGGTTTCGTAAATATCCGAATAAATAATTGATTTGCAAGAGGTTTTGCCGTTCGGTATTGCCACCGCAACCTTATTGTTTTTAAGCTCGTTCAATACCCTCTCCCGCTCTTCGCCTATTAGAATTTCGCTTGTCGCCACAACCGCATCGGGAGTAGGCGGAATTGCAACATAAGTAGTTTTCGTGTTGTTCGTAATAGGTGTCATATTCGAGTCATATATACTGCCTCTGATGTTCTTTATCGGTATTCGGTATGAGGACTGTTCGGCTTGTATTCTTGAATATTCTTTTCCCGTGGATATTACCATAACTCTTAAAATGCAACTGAAAAACAAACAAATCATAATAAAAAAGCAAAGGGTTGTTCGTTTTGCAAATATCCCCTCATAACTTTTTACAGCCTTTTTCATAAAAAACACCTCAACAATTATTATTGTTAAGGTGTAAAAAAATTATTCAGTTTTCATTCGAAGCATAGAGCCCGTCTTAACCGCTCTTTCAAACGGGATTTTTATAATCTGCATCGGGTGAGGCGCACTCTCGATTAAATTATCGTTTTCGTCATAAAGCAGGTCGGTTTTAACCTCAAACGGAACACTTCCCGCTTCAAGACAGTTAAGAGTTGTGCCCGACAAAAATTTATTTTTAAGCACGGCGGTAATTTTACCGTTTTCGTAGCCCGTTACAACACCTGCCAAAGCGTAGTCCCTGATGTAACCTGCATCCTTATAGGTTTGGGCATTTTCGGGACGACCGAAATAAAAGCCGGTTGAATAGGTACGGTGGCTTATCGTGTTAAGCTCTTCTTTTACCCAATTAGGCAAGGTCCAGTCGCCTTTTGAGTTTTTAAGGGAATCGAGCGCACCCCTATAAGCGTTAGCGGTTACGGCAACATAATACTCGGTTTTTGCTCTGCCCTCGATTTTAATAGAGGATATACCCGCATCAACCATCTTGTCAAGATATTCCGCCATACACATATCGTTAGCATTAAGAATATATGTACCCTTTTCGTCCTCGGTTATATCGAAAAACTGATTTTCTCTTGTTTTTTCCATAAGAGAATAACTCCACCTACAAGGTTGAGCACAGTCGCCTCGGTTTGCATCTCTTCCCGTCATATAGCTTGAAAGCAGACATCTCGCACTGAACGATACGCACATAGCACCGTGGGCAAAGGCTTCAAGTTCAAGCTCGCTTGGAGTGTTTTCTCTGATTTTTTTAATTTCCTCTAACGACAATTCTCTTGCCAAAACAACCCGTTTCGCACCCATTTTGTAAAATTCGGTTGCGGTAAGGCTGTTTACCGTGCCCGACTGAACCGATATATGCAAATCGCAATTCGGCGCATACTTTTTCACAAGCGAAATACTGCCCAAATCGGAGGCAATTATCGCATCAACACCTAATCGGTCAATGGCTTTAAGAAAATCGGGGAGCCTTTGAATTTCGTCCTCGTGAGGAATAGTGTTACAGGTAATATGCACCTTAACACCGTGCCCGTGAGCATACTCAATACCCGCCTTTAAGTCGTCCTCGTCAAAGTTTGCCGAAGCCGTTCTCATACCGAATTCTTTTCCTGCAATATAAACGGCGTCAGCACCGAAATCAACCGCAGTTTTAAGTCTTTGCAAATCGCCCGCCGGACAAAGAAGCTCGGGAACGCTGATATTATTCTTCATAAATCCAATTTTTCTCCGCTTTAAGTTTTGCTATTGTTTTATTATGCTCCGAAAGAGTCCTGTTGTAGTAAAATTTCATTGACGCATCGGTAACAAAATAGTAGTAATCAAAGTTTTGTGCCGGGTTTATTGATGACTTTATCGCATCAATTCCAACCGAACACAAAGGCCCTACGGGAAGTCCCGCACACTCGTATGTGTTATACTTTCCGTTGCCGTACGGATATTTTCTTGTGGGCGAGGAGCCGAGTGTTTGGAAATCGTTGCTCACAAGTCGGTTAAGGAAAACCGCCGCAACCTTGGGCATTTCGTCGGTGTTAGAACTTGCTTCCATTTCAACAATAGATGCAAGGCTTAAAATTTCGTGGAAGGTATAGCTCTTATCCCCGACCTTAATGTTGTTTATATCAATTTTTGCCTTGTTAAGCTTTTTCTCGAAATTCGAAAGCATTTTGTCAACCGCAAGATAAGCACATTCCTTTGAATCGTAGGAATAAAAGTCGTAGGTGTCGGGGCAAAGGTAGCCTTCAAGTCTGTAATAAACCTGATTTTCGGGAATTTGCTTTACAAAATCATAATTAAACTTGCCGTCATAAATTTGGTCTAAAAAGTCGCCCTTTGTGCAAACGCCCTTTTCGTCTAAAAGCTTTGCAATATCGTCAACATTCATACCCGGAACAACGGTTACCGAAACGCTGTCCGCCTTTGCGCCGTCGTTCATAAGCATATCGGCAATACCCTCGTAACCCGTTTCCAAATTAAAGGTGTAAACACCGTATTTGTACTGATTATCAAAATGTTTGAGCTTTGAATAAACCCTGAAAAGCAATGGGCACTTAACGGCACCCGATTCTTGCAGTTTTTCGGCGATGGTAACGGTAGCGGCACCTTTTGGGATTTCAACCACACAGGTTTTTTCGCTTCTTCCGAAGCCGATTCCCAAATAGTCGGCACCGACATAAATCGCACCGAAAGCAATTACAACCGAAATTATAATAATAGAAATTATCCAAATAACGGTTTTTACTATACTTTTGCCCGACGAATGTTTTTTGGGTTTTTTTGACATTAAGTCGTTACCGCTGTCATCAATAGTAAATCCGTTTTCAAGACTGAACTCGTCAAAATTTTCTTCTCTTTTGTTTTCTTCCATACCTATTCCCCAAAACGCATAGATTTTCTTAAATCCTCTGCGGTATTCTTATCCTTTAATGCCGATAAAATTTCAAACCCAAACTCAAAAGCGGCACCCGCACCGAAAGCGGTTATAATGTTGCCGTCCTTTACGGTAGGTGTGTTTTTAACAAAGGCACCTAAAAGGTCTTTTTCAAAGCCCGTAAAGCAGGTGGCGTTTTTACCCTTTAACAAGCCCTTATGACCTAAGATACTCGGCGCTGCACAAATAGCGCAGACAAGCTTGTTGTGAGTATTGGCAAAATCTATAAAGTTATTAACCTCACGGCTGTTTTTAAGGTTTGTTGTTCCGGGCATTCCGCCGGGCAAAACAACCGCCTCGATTTCATCTGTCGCCGAAATATCCGAAATTTCACAGTCGCATACAACGGGAATTTTATGAGAGCCTAAAACGATTTTAGAGTTTACACCAACCGTTAAAACCTTAATTCCGCCCCGCCTTAAAATATCAACGGGAGCTAATGCTTCAAGCTCCTCGAAGCCGTCGCATAAAAATACATAAACCATATTTTCACCTATAAAACATTAAGAGTTTCGCTTAAAATATCTTTCGCTATATCCTCAATAGAACGGGCTTCGCCGTCCTTTGCACAGGGGATTATAGTCCAACCCGAATACTCTGCCGTAAAATAAGCGGCTTTTCGGCAGTTTTCAAGATAAGCGGTATCGCTTTCGTGAATATCCTTCTTGCTTTCGTCGCCGTTATAGCGGTTCGACAAAAGCTTTTGAGAAACCTCAACCGGCATATCAAGAAAAATAACCTTGTCGGGCTTCGGAATACCTATTTTGTTGTACTCAAAATCGTAAAGCCAGTCAAGAAAGGTTGCCCACTCGCTTTTTTCAAGCTTTGAGGTTTGATGAACGGCATTAGAGGTAGTGTATCTTCCCGAAATTATTATTCCGCCGTTGTCGTAGTATTCTCCCCAAGCTTTTTTGTATGATGCAAAGCGGTCAACGGTATAAAAAACAGAAGATGCAAAAGCGTTTACATCGCTTGGATTTTTGCCGAAATCCCCTCTTAAATACATCTTTACAAGCGCACTCGAATCGCTTTCGTAGTCGGGAAACGAAACGCTTTTTGAGTCAAATCCCTTTTCTTTAAGTGCTTTCGGTAAAAGGTCAAGCTGGGTGGATTTTCCGCTTCCGTCAAGACCTTCAATTACAATAAGCTTACCCATTATTTTTAAGTTCCTTATAAATTTCTCTCATTTCCTTTGCTTTTCCGCAGGTCATTTTACCCTCGGGACAAGCACCCGCAACACAAGACGGTCCCGCATTCTTAAATAGATTAGGCGCTACCTTTGAAACCTCTTTAAGCATAAGGTCTGCAACCTCTTTTATCTCCCATTGAGCACGGTTGCAACAACGGTGGTGAAAGAAGTTTACAAGAGTTCTTGCATTCATAGTAACCACGATTTTTGTTTCACAAGCATTCGGAAGCACAAACCGGGCATCCTCAATAGCCTTTTTTTCAGCCATTCTCAAAGCGGTCTTTTCGTCAAAGCCTTCGTTTTTGAATGTTTCGGTATGCTTTTTCTTCAAAACCTCGGCAATTTTGTCATAAGCCTTTTGGTCATCAGCCATAGTTTTCTTAAAAAGCTCTGACGCCTCTTTGTTGTCGGCAATTTCGGGAGGAACGATATACTCAAAAGCACCCTCGCTTACATATCTTTGGCTTTTTTGGCTGTAAGATGCAAGTCGGTGCCGTACCAACTGATGCGTACAAGCACGGCTAACCCCCTCAATACCGAATGTGAAGCTGACATGCTCAATAGGGCTTTCGTGTCCCATATCGGCAAGCATATTTACAAAAGAGCTGATTTTTTCTTCGGTCAAGCCGTCACGCAAATCCTCGATTCCCGACGGACTGTAACAAAGCTTTGCGGCAAAAGCAACCGTGCGTTCGGGGTCGGGTGTATGAGCTAAAAGAGTAACTTTCGGCATAAAACTCCTCCTTAAAATACATATTTATCTAATTATAACAAAAAATCATAACTATATCAACGATATTTTTTAATAAAAAATATAAAAAATATCTTTTTATGTCGAGCCAAATGTGTTATTATATATTTAGAATTATGTTCGGAGGGGTTTATAATGTCTAATATTGATTTTAAGCACACGCCTTACGGCGACCTTGCAATCGTAAGTATGAAGGGCTGCGAGGAAATTTCTTCCAAGGTTGATTTTTATCTTAAACAATGGAGAAATATTCCCGATGATGAGAGCTTTGTTATCGGAGCTAACTGTCCCCGTTTCGGAACAGGCGAAGCAAAAGCCGTTCTTAAACACACCGCCCGCGGTCTTGACGCTTTTATTATTTGCGACTGCTTTAACTACAATGTAACTTATAAAATGTACGGACAAACTGTTCCTATGAGTCCGGATGACCATTTCCAAGATTTGAAGCGTGTTATTGCTGCTTTCGGCGGTAAGGCAAGAAGAATTACGGTTATTATGCCTATGCTTTATGAGGGAAGACAGCACAGAAGAACCGCAAGAGAATCTATGGACTGCGCTATGGCTTTACAAGAGCTTGTAAGTATGGGTGTTAAGAATATCATTACCTTTGATGCTCACGACCCCCGTGTAAACAACGCTATTCCGCTTGACGGCTTTGATAATGTACAAGCCGCTTACCAAATGATTAAGGCGCTTCTTAAAACCGTTCCCGATGTTAAGCTTGACCGAGACCATACAATGATTGTTTCTCCCGACGAGGGCGGAATGGGACGCTGTATTTATTACTCCTCCGTTTTAGGTCTTGAACTCGGAATGTTCTATAAGAGAAGAAATTACTCTATTGTTGTAAACGGAAGAAATCCTATCGAGGCTCACGAATTTTTGGGCAACGATATAAAGGGTAAGGATTTAATTCTTGTTGACGATATGATTTCCTCGGGCGAATCTATGCTCGATATTGCAAAGAAGCTTAAAGAAAAAGGCGCAAAGAGAATCTTCGTTTTCTCAACCTTCGGTCTTTTTGTTGAGGGACTTGAAAAGTTTGACGAGTATTATAATGAAGGACTTATTGATAAGGTGTTTACAACCAACCTTATTTATCAAACCCCCGAGCTCTTGTCCCGTGAATGGTATGTTGATGTTAATATGTCAAAATACATAGCTTTGCTTGTAGATACTATCAACAACGATAATTCGATTAGCTCATTGCTTGACCCTGCCGACAGAATTAAGAATATCGTTTCAAAATACGAAAACAATTAAAAATGCTTTACTTTTTGAGAATAGTGTGTTATAATCGTTAGGCTTGTAGAAATATGAGTGTATGCTACCTTATTCTGTGCTCTTGGCGACTGCCGCTTTTGCGGAAGCACTCAAAGACCTTTTGCTCGGAATACGGCGGACATTTTTTGAAAAGGAGTGAATGAAATGACAGTTGAACAAAAGCAACAAATTATGAAGGATTTTGCTATTCACGAGGGTGATACCGGTTCTCCGGAGGTACAAATTGCACTTCTTACCAACCGTATCAACGAGCTTAATGCTCATCTTGACATTCATAAGAAGGACCACCATTCCCGTCGCGGTCTTCTTAAAATGGTAGGTCATAGAAGAAACCTTTTGGCATATCTTCAAAAGAACGATATCGAAAGATACCGTGCTATCGTTAAGAAGTTAGGTCTTCGTAAGTAATAAAACTCAAAGCAAACCGGGTTTTTGCTCGGTTTGCTTTAATGTTAAGCAGAGAGTTTTTTGTTGTTTAGCGGTAAATCGAGTATCCGTCATTTTACGGGTGTTGGATTTATTGCTAACCGAAAAATCTCTGTAAAAAAATAAAAGGAGATTTCAATATGTTTGAAAACTACAAAGTTTATGAAACCACTATTGCCGGCAGACCCTTTAAGCTTGAAACCGGTAAAATGGCAGGACTCGCAAATGCCGCTTTTTTAGCATCCTACGGCGAAACAAGTGTGCTTTGTACCGTTACTGCTTCTTCAAAGCCCCGTGAGGGTGTTGACTTTTTCCCTCTTTCGGTTGACTATGAGGAAAAAATGTATGCCGTAGGTCGTTTCCCCGGCTCTTTCCAAAGAAGAGAGGGAAAAGCAAGTGAAAAGGCTATTTTGTCTTCTCGCTGTATCGACCGTCCTATCCGTCCTTTGTTCCCGAAGGATATGAGAAACGACTGCTCAGTTGTTGCTACCGTTATGTCGGTTGACCCCGACTGTTCGCCCGAAATTACCGCTGCTATCGGTGTTTCCGCCGCTATTGCCGTATCCGATATTCCTTGGGACGGCCCTATTGCCTCAACAAGTGTAGGTTTAATTGACGGCAAAATCGTTATTAACCCGACTCTTGAAGAAAGAGCAAAAACCGACTTAAATCTTACCGTTTCTTCTACTGCCGATTTGGTGGCTATGATAGAGGCCGGCGGTAACGAAATTCCCGACGACCTTATGTTTGACTGCATTATGGCAGGCCACGAGGTAAACAAAGAAATAGTTAAGTTTATAAATAGTATTGTTGCCGAAATCGGTAAGGAAAAGTTTAGCTTTGAATCAAGTAATCCCGACCCCGAAATTATGGCAAAAATCGAAGAATTTTGCATTGAAGATGTAAAGAAGGCTCTTGATACGGATGATAAAAATGTAAGAGATGCCGCTTTACTTCCTATATACGATGCCGTTCACGCAAAGTTTGACGAGCTTTTTGAGGGCAACGAGGCAAAGCTTGACGAAATTATGTATTTAGTTCAAAAACATGTTGTTCGTGCTTGGCTTAAAGACGAGCATAAGCGTGTTGACGGCAGAGGAATTGACGAAATCCGTCCGCTTAATGCTCAGGTTGACTTGCTCCCCCGTACTCACGGCTCGGGTATGTTTACAAGAGGTCAAACCCAAGTTCTTTCTATTGCAACATTGGCTCCGATTAGCGAAGCACAAAAGCTTGACGGACTTGACGAGGATGTTCAAAAGCGTTATATCCACCACTATAATTTCCCCTCCTATTCGGTAGGCGAAACAAAACCGTCAAGAGGTCCCGGAAGACGAGAAATCGGCCACGGCGCTCTTGCCGAAAAGGCTCTTGTTCCCGTTATTCCTTCTGTTGAGGATTTTCCGTATGCTATTCGTGTTGTCTCCGAAGTTCTTTCTTCGAACGGCTCTACCTCACAAGGCTCTATCTGCGGAAGCACACTTGCTCTTATGGCTGCCGGCGTTCCGATTAAGGCTCCCGTTGCCGGTATTTCCTGCGGACTTATCACAGGCGACGAAGGCGTTTACGGCGACTTTATGACAATGGTTGATATTCAAGGTCTTGAAGACTTCTACGGCGATATGGACTTTAAGGTTGCAGGTACTCATAAGGGTATTACCGCTATTCAAATGGACTTAAAGGTACACGGCCTTACACCTGAAATAATTAAGGAAGCATTTGCAAAGACACATAAGGCAAGGGATTATATTCTTGACGAAGTAATGCTTAAATGTATCCCCGCTCCCCGTACCGAGCTTTCGGTTTATGCTCCGAAGATGCTCACAACCTCAATCAGCCCCGATAAAATCGGTGATGTTATCGGTAAGCAGGGTAAGGTTATTCAGTCTATTCAAGAACAATGCGACTGTACCATTACTATTGAGGAGGACGGCAGAGTATTCGTTTCGGGTATTGATATTGAAAAGTGCAATCAAGCCGTTTCCATTATCGAGCTTATTGCCAATGACCCCGAGGTTGGCGCCGTTTATTCGGGTAAAGTTACCCGCCTTATGACATTCGGTGCTTTCGTTGAAATCGCTCCCGGAAAAGAAGGTCTTGTTCATATCTCCAAGCTTGATGTTAAGAGAGTTGAAAAGGTTGAGGATATCGTTTCTGTCGGCGACCAAGTATTAGTTAAGGTTACCGAAATTGACGACCAGGGCAGAATTAACCTCTCCCGCAGAGATGCGTTAGTTGAGGTCAACGGTGCCGTTGTTGAAGAGGGTGCTGACGACGAGCAACCGAGAAAACCCCGCAAGCCTTTCAAGAAACACGATAGATAATCAGAATGATAAAGTAAAAAATTCCGTTCACTTGCGTGAACGGAATTTTTTTTGGCGGAGTAGGAGAGACTCGAACTCTCGCACCGGTTACCCGGCCTACACCCTTAGCAGGGGTGCCTCGTCACCAACTTGAGTACTACTCCAAATCTAACTTACATATTTAAGTATTAAATTTTATATCGCAAATCCGCTATTAAAAAAATGGCGGAGAGGAAGGGATTCGAACCCTTGTGGGTTGCCCCAAACGGTTTTCAAGACCGCCTCGTTATGACCACTTCGATACCTCTCCGTATGCGACCAAATCATTTTATCATAAAGAAAATGAATTGTCAATATATTATCTGCCTAAAAAACTAAAAAAACAGCAAAAATTCATAATTCATAATTCTGAATTCTGAATTTAATGCCTTTGCCGAATAAAAACCCGTGTATTTTCATAAAATTTAACAAGACTTTTTACGGGGGAAATATTGTGAAAACAAACGGCAATAAAGTGGGAGTAATCTTATATTCGATTCTTTGCGTGGCGGTTTTCGGCTTTGGAGGTTATGTGTTTTTGTTTGAAAACAATGCAAAAAGCGGGACCGTGTTTAATTTTCCCGCCTCTGCCGAAAATGTTATTGAGTACGATATAAATTCAGAAAACAATTCTGCCGAAAGCACCGCTTCGACAATCGAAAGCGAGGCGGTTGCGGTAAAAACCGACGGCAGTGTGCTCGGAAAAATCGAAGAAAAATACATATCGCCTTATACCGCAAATACATCATATAATAATGTATATGTAAAAAACAACACCGACTTAAATATTGACATAAAAACTCTTTTAGAGGCAAAGCTCGGCTTTAATATCGACAAAAACTCCTCGCCCCAAGTCCTTATTCTTCATACCCATGCCACCGAATCATATATGCTCCAAGATAAAGACTATTACACGACAAGCGACCTGTCGAGGCGAAATGACGAAAATAAAAATATGATAAAATTAGGAGAAATTGTTGCAAATAAACTCAACAAATCGGGAATAATAACTATCCACGATAAGACTGCACACGATTACCCGTCCTACAACGAAAGCTATTCCCGTTCGGCAAAAACCGTGAACTCCTACAAGTCAAAATATCCGAGCATTAAGGTTGTGATTGACCTGCACAGAGATTCGGTTACGAAAGAGAACGGGGACAAAATCAAGCTTACCAAAACGATAAACGGCAAAAAAGCGGCGCAAATTATGCTTGTTATGGGCTCCCAGTCGGGAAACACTAAAAATTTCCCCTGTTACCAAGAAAATCTGAAACTTGCATTCAAAATTCAGTCAAAGGCGGAGGAAATGTATAAAGGACTTGCAAGGTCGTTGCTTTTAATGCCTAAAAACTACAACCAAAGCCTGACCACAGGCTCGGTTTTAATAGAAATCGGCACGGATGCCAATACAATAAAGGAGGCGGAATACTCGGCAGAGCTTTTAGGAGAAATCCTAACCGAACTGTTTAAGGGACTATGAAAGGAAGGACGAAAATATTTTTTGGCTCATTTTATTTAACACTTGTTATAATTTCCTGTATAACTTTTGGTTTTTTAGGGTGCGCAAAAGCATACGAAAATACCGTGAAAAACGCTTTCGGGAAAACAAAAACCGCTATCGGAATTACCGAAAGCGGAATTAGGATTTTTGATTTTGAGATTAGTCTTTGAATTTTTTAAGCTCACGGTTTAAGCGGGAAACGGGAAGCCCGACAATATTAAAATAGTCTCCCGAAACCGACTCTACCAAAAGCGAGCCGAAGCCCTGAATGCCGTAAGCACCCGCCTTATCAAAAGGCTCATTTGTTAAAATATAGTTTTCTATGTCCGTATCAGACAACGGTAAAAATTTAACCCTTGTTTCAACCGAAAATGACATCTCCGCATCGCCCTTTACGATGGCACAACCCGTAATAACGCTGTGGGTTTTGCCCGAAAGGCTTTTAAGCATTTTTACGGCGTCCTCTTTGTCGTTCGGCTTGCCGAGCATTTTATCTTCCGAAAAAACGGCGGTATCGGCACCGATTACAATATCTTCTTTATGGTCCTTTGCGATATACTTTGCCTTTTTAAGCGCCAAATATTCCGGTCTTTTATGTAGCAAAATTTCGTCAGGGCAATTTTCGTAAATATCGGCGGTTTCGCAAACATAGTCGTTTACAATAAGTCTTAAAAGCTCTTTTCTTCTCGGCGAGCCGGAAGCTAAAATGTATTTCATTTTTATCACCAACGATATTTTATCACAAAAACAAAAAATTTACAAAGTCATGACCTCCGGCTAAGCC